>NZ_WUDQ01000021.1:0-31339 GCF_009827695.1 Paenibacillus sp. OT2-17
GCATTGCTTCTTTGACGGGAGCAGTGTATCTTCTTGTTCGCACGTCTACCTCCTATCCAGAAACCAATGGATAAGGAGGTTTTTTGCATGAAAAGAATACTTGGAATCCTAATGATTAATATCTTCATCGTTATGGTGGGCGTTGGTTTAATTACCCCCATCCTGCCAGAACTGGTCATTGAGTTTGGAGCCAGTGGACGGGCGATCGGTTTATTGGTAGCAGCCTATGGCATGACACAATTCCTGCTCTCTCCCCTGACTGGACAGCTATCTGATCGATATGGGAGAAAAGCATTCATCGTCGCAGGTGTCATTGTTTTTGCTGTGGCTAAATTTATCTTTGCTATTGGAGATGAGCTGTGGATGCTGTATACCTCAAGACTTCTGGAAGGAATGGCAGCAGCCCTGATTGTTCCACCTATGATGGCATATGTAGCGGATATTACAACAACCGAAGAACGCGCCAAAGGGAACAGCCTGCTCGCCGCAGCCATGTCATTCGGATTTGTTATTGGACCTGGACTGGGTGGTCTTCTTGCAGGATATGGAACGAGAGTGCCGCTTTACGCAGCGACAGGTGCTGCTATGGCTGCTGTTATTTTTTCAGTGTTTTGTTTGCCTGAAAGTTTATCGAAAGAGCAAATGAAAGCAGCGCGGGCAAGAATGATTCAGAAGGAATCTATTTACAAACAATACGCAAGATCGTTGAAGTCAAAATATACGATGCTCTTTGTACTTGTCCTGGTGATGACCTTTGGACTCGCTAATTTTGAATCTGTTCTTGGTTTATATGTAACGAACCGCTTCCAATTCTCACCTCAAAATATTGCTGTCATTCTGACCGCAGGTGCTGTGATCGGAGTCGGTATGCAAGCATTAGTTGTTGCTAAAATAATCAATAAGTTTGGTGAACAAAGGGTGATCAAAGGATCGCTTCTTTTCACCTCAGTTGCTTATATTTTATTTCTCTTAGCCAAAGATTTTTGGAGTATCTTCCTTGTCACTTCCCTTATTTTCTTTGCCACAGCTATGCTTCGTCCAGCTCTTAATACACAATTATCGAAGATAGCCGGGAATGAGCAAGGATATGTAGCGGGTATGAATAATGCCTATATGAGTGTCGGGAATATTTTAGGCCCTACTCTAGCAGGATTTTTGTTTGATGCAAATCTGTTCGCTCCATTCATAGCAGGCTGTTGTATTCTGTTGATTACTTTTTTGCTTACATTAAAATTGAAATAAAAGAGGACAACTGATGAGCAAAAGGCAGCTACGGGTTCGAGGCTTATTTTTCAATGCCCGGCTGTAGCTGCCTTTTTATTCAGTCTAAACGCTTATTTTAATAAATACTGTAATTCCCTTTATTCCGCTTCCCCGCTCAGACGATTCAAAAACTGAATAGCCCGTGGACTGGTGGGCTGCTCCAGAACCTCATGCGGCGTACCCTGCTCAACGATTACACCCTGATCCATCAAAATCACATGGTCCGCGACCTCAGCTGCAAATTTCATTTCATGGGTGACAATGACCATGGTCATCCCTTCGGCGGCCAGTTGCTTCATGACCTTAAGCACCTCGCCTACCAACTCGGGGTCAAGCGCAGAGGTCGGCTCGTCAAACAATAGTACCTCAGGTTCGACCGCCATTGCCCGGGCAATACCGACCCGTTGCTGCTGTCCTCCCGACAACTGATGCGGATAGGATTCCGCTTTATCAGCCAACCCCACTTTTTTTAGCAATTCCAATGCACGTTTGCGCGCCTCATCCTTGCTCTTTTTCTGAACCGTGACTTGTCCCTCCATCACATTTTGTACTGCTGTCATATGCGGGAAGAGGTTGTAGGATTGAAATACCATCCCTGTCCGTTTGCGCAGTGCCAAAATGTTTTCTTGCCGGAGCTTCGTCACTTTCGCAAAATTCAGTGCAATATCCCCTACTTGGATCTCTCCTTGGTCAGGAATTTCCAGCAAATTCAAGCAGCGTAAAAGCGTTGTTTTACCAGAACCGGAAGGACCGATGATAACAAGCACTTTCCCCTTACCCAACGTCACGTCAACACCCTTAAGCACTTCCAGCGAGCCGAACGATTTGTGTATATTCCGAATTTGGATCACCGGTACAATCTCCTTTATCTGACGGAAAAACGGCCTAGTCGCTTCTCCAGGTAATTTTGCAGCACAGTCAAAATGGTGCTAAATAGCAGGTAAATAACTCCCGCCTCGGTATACACCAATAGCGGTTCGTATGTGGTAGCTACAATCTGGTTAGCTGTTCTGAACATTTCCACATAGGTGATGGTCGCTGCCAGTGAGGTATCCTTCACTAAGCTGATGAATGAATTAGCCAACGGAGGTACGGACACACGGGATGCTTGCGGAAGCACGATACGCCGCAATACTTGCCAGCGCGTCATACCCAGAGAGTATCCCGCCTCCCATTGGCCTTCCTGAATGGATATGATAGCCGCACGCATAATTTCAGAGCTATAAGCCCCTACGCTGAGGGTAAAGCCGATCACTGAAGCAATAAACGGGTCCAGTGTAATACCTACGGAAGGTAAACCATAGAAAATAATATACAATTGCACCAGCAAAGGAGTTCCTCGAATCACCCATACATAGAAGCCGAAAATCAGCTTGAGTATTCTCCATTTGGACAGCCGGGCCAACGCTGTAATCAGCGCCAGCACGAGTCCAAGAGCAAAGGAGATAAGCGTGAGCGGAATCGTAAAAGAAACCCCTGCTTTTAGCAGAGGCAATAATGAATCGATAATGATTTGTATTTGACGATCATCCATTGTACAGACATCCTTTGAAAAGATAGGTTTGGGAAGATTCGGTTCGACTTGGCGAACGTTTGGTCTTCATTTATTATTTGGATACGTCAGCTCCAAAATATTTCTCGGAAATTTTCAGGTACGTACCATCAGCTTTCATATCAGCCAGCGCTTTGTTTACTTCCTTGATCAAATCTTCGCTGCCTTTATTGAATACAGCTGCGCTGTGTGAAGCATCTGGAGATTCGTCCACCTTTTTGATGGGTGCGTCAGGCTTTTGCTTTTTCAGATCAAGATAGGATAATCCATCATTGACGGTCGCATCCACCCGTTTGGAAGTGAGGAGGTCGATGGCTTGGTTGAATCCCTCTGTTGCCACAATTTCCGCACCGTTGCTTTTCGCGATTTGAGTCAGGTTACTGGTCAGGGACTGCCCAGCCTTTTTTCCTTTTAGATCAGCAAATTTCTGGATGTCTGTATTGTCTTCGCTTACGATCAGAACTGCCTTGGAGACAATGTACGGATCGGAAAAATCATATTTTTGCTTGCGTTCATCTGTAATGGATACTTCATTGAACACCGTGTCAAACCGCTTGGAGTTCAATCCTGCGAATATGCCGTCCCATTGCGTCTCGATAAACTCCGGTTGTACCCCCAGGCGTTTACTCACTTCAGTCGCAATATCGACATCGAAGCCTGTCAGCTTACCAGCAGCATCATGGTAGGTAAACGGAGCATAGGTACCTTCCGTGCCAATTCTTAGCTTGCCGCTTGCTTTTACAGATTCAAGAGTAGCTGTAGCAGTAGTATCTGCTTTTCCATTATTAGATCCGTTATCTCCGGTAGATGCATTATTGGTACTGGCGCCTTTATCGTTGTTACCGCAGGCCGAAACCAGCAATGCCATCACAATGAGTACAATCGGCAAAAAACTAAATTTTTTCATGATATCCACACTCTTTCCCTTTTTCTTGATAACCTAGCACGCGGCTGGTCATTGAATAGTACATCATTCATTTTCACGCGTCAATGCTTTTATCCAATAATCCCTATGCAAAAGGTAAGTTATATATCTTTGCAGCCTAAAGTAATTCTAGGTTGACTCTTTCATTGGCAGGCTATTCATTACAACTCCCCTCAGAGCAACTTTTTCTGTACCCTTACGTTAGAGATTTCGTATAATAGGTTTTAATATGCAGTTTAGAAATATACCGGAGTGTGATCATGGATACCCAAAATTCAACCTTATCCTCTACATCACCTGAAGGAAGTCACTCGGCCTGGGCTACCTTCACTTCACCTTTAAAACAATCCAAAGCGTTCACCTTGTTGTGGCTTGGACATTGGATCGCAATGTTGGGGAGCTCAGTCACCACAGTCATTTTGCCACTGGTTATCTATTCCCTAACAGGCTCGACTACTATCATGGGACTGGCGATGACTGTTTATATGCTGCCTAACGTACTTATTTTGCCTTTCGCAGGAATGATCGTGGACAGAATTGACCGAATTCGTCTCCTTCTGTTTACGAATATCGCCCGGTTTGGACTGATGTTCATTGCAGCGGTGCTGATGTTTACAGGCGGGATGAAATTGCCGCTACTATTCGTTGGCCTAGCGTTATACGGATTGATGGACGGTATCTTTAATCCCGCTTATTCTGCCTTACGTGCACAGGTGTTCACACCGGACATACGCAATGCAGCCAACGCGCTTAGTCAGATCAGTATACAAGCCGTCCGTCTACTTGGCCCTCCGTTAGGAGGCTTCATTGTATCTTTTTCCTCACCGGGTGTCGGCTTTGGACTGGATTCCATCGCTTATCTGATATCTTTTGCCTGTTTTTGGATGCTGAGCGCTCATTTGGCCTCCATCATCGGCAAAGGTCAGGTAGATCCAGAACAGCAAGATCAGGGTGGACAGCATTTTCTCAAGGATTTTATCGCAGGCTTTATCATTCTCAAAAGCCACCCCTGGCTATGGATTACGATTCTTGCCTTTTCCTTCATTAATATTTGTTATTCAGGCATTATCGCTGTACTCATTCCGTGGCTGTTCAAGGTTCATCATGGCTACAATCCAGTCGTATACGGCATTGCGATGGCAAGTAGCGGCATTGGCGCCATGCTGGGGGCCTTTGTGTATGGATCACGCAAACATTGGAAGCATCGCGGTCTGCTCGCATACTTAGGAGCTTTTGTCAGCGGCCTTGCTTTACTACTGTTGTCTGTAGTCACTTGGATGCCAGGACTGATTATGAGCATGATGCTCGAAGGATTTGGCATTATGATATTTGCGATTATCTGGGAGACAAGCCTTCAGGAATTAGTCCCAGCCGAGTCCTTTGGACGTGTAGCTAGTCTGGATCTAATGTTTTCCTTTGCCCTGCTCCCTGTCGGCTATCTGGCCGTAGGTGCTGTAGCGGATAAGCTTGGTGGTATGTTCACAATTGGCATGTTTGCAACCATCGGCATGTGTATCGTGCTGGGCGTTCTAAGTGTTCCTCATATCAGGCGTTTTCAATAGGAAAAATTCGTCACTTTTCCTCAAAAAAAGCTGCTCCCACAGGTTCATTTTCGAACCTTGCGGAAGCAGCTTCTTTTCCATTTTAGCCTTGCGCCCCATAGGGCTAGTCTATTCAATGATTCGTAAAGTTAGCCTCTACTCCGTCCAACGGAACGGAAGATCAAGCTTACAATCACGACCAGCACAATCGCACCAATTAATGCAGGAACGATGTAGAACGATCCGATTTCTGGACCCCAGTTTCCCAGAATCAAGCTACCCAACCATGCGCCGATAAAACCAGCGATGATGTTACCTATCACGCCACCCGGAACATCACGACCTGCAATAATTCCTGCCAACCAACCAATAATACCACCAACAATCAATGCCCATAACCAACTCATTTTGCGTCACCTCGTTTAAGTTTTTATCGTTGTGTTCTATTATTAACCACTCGAACTCCTTTTGAACACACAAAAGACGATTGGTTAATATTACCACAGAACGGAACACTGATTTAGGGACTTGATACCATCTTACGTGCCTCTACGACTATTTATACCCCTTGTGTGAAAAGTGTGTCTAATATGCGTTCATCCTTGTATTCCTGCTTTTTTTGTGCCATCCTCACATTATGGCTTCATTAATGTCACTTCATGCATAAGTTACAAAAATAACAGATTTTAAGGAGTGACCCCAACTGGAGTGTCGAGTAGGATGTGCCGCGTGCTGTATTGCCATTACGATTTCTTCCCCTATTCCCGGCATGCCAGATGGAAAACCAGCTGGTGTTCCTTGCCCTCAGCTCACTTCCGATTACCGTTGCCGATTGTTTGGCAAACCTGAGCGCCCAGTTGTATGCAGTGGATTCCATGCTGATGAGGATACGTGTGGAAGCACTAATGAAAGAGCATTTGAACTGCTGAGAGAGCTGGAGGAGTCAACTTTACCGGGTAAAGCTTAAGGAGAAGTTCATTCTATATGAAGGAGAATTTTAATTATGAATGTTATTGAAAAAAGAATTGCCGAATTAAAGCAATATCGGCCCGATCTTACCGCCCCGAAGGATATCGATTTATTCTGGGCCAAAACATTGGAAGAAGTACACACCAAACCTGTACGTGCGTTCAAAGCTCCCGTAGAAACACCATATCCTCATATCCTTGCCTACCGGGTTACTTTTGAGGGTGTCGATGATACGCCTCTGCATGCCTGGTATGTACGCCCCCGATTTGCCGGAGATCAAAAGCTGCCGTGTATCGTTCTGTTTCATGGCTATACAGGCGGAAAAGGCTATCCTGAAGATTATTCCTCTTGGCTCATGCTTGGCTTTGCTGTATTGGCAGTAGATGTACGTGGTCAGGCAGGAGAAACGGGAGACCGTCTGGGTGATCCTCACGGTACGGTTAAAGGCTGGGTAACGAAAGGAATATTGGACAAGGATACCTGCTACTACAAAACGATTACAAGCGATGCCCTTAGAGCCGTAGATTGGGTAGCGGAGCAGTCGGATGTTGATTCGGCTAAAATCGCAATCAGTGGCGCCAGTCAGGGCGGCGGACTTTCATTAATGGTGGCTGCGCTCAGCGATAAAGCTGCCATTACGGTCGCGGATATCCCCAATATGTGTCATATGGATTTTGGTATGATGAATTCTACCAGTTCACTGACGGAAGCAGCTGAATTCGTCAACCGATTTCCGGAGCATTTGGAGCAGGTACTACATACATTAAGTTATTTTGACGTGATGAATCTTGCTCATCGCATTCGTACCCCGATCATGGTATCGGTAGGGTTCAAGGATACTGTGTGTATGCCAGAGACGATTTTCGCCGCTTATAACCGTATTGAATCACCGAAAACGATTGAAATTTATCCGTTTACCGGACATTGGGTTGAAGGCTTTCAAAGACGCAAAACGGCAGAATTTTTAGTTCAGCATTTTTCATAATTCCTCCAGTGCACAAAAAAAGAACACCACGCATCAAACTGCGTAATGTTCTTTTCTACTGTATCGGGGCCAGTTCCGCTTACGCTAGACAAACTCCTCGACACTTCACACGAAAAAATCTTCTAAGATTACGATGCAGCTCGCTGTTCTGCTGCCGAATCCCCTGTCCATTTTCGCACCCAAACAAAATCCATAATCATCAGACCAAACGGGATGAAGGAGGCAAACATAATAAAAAGAGGCCGCCGTATAGACCAGTGCAGTGCTGTTTTTCCATAGATTAAAGCAACGAGGAGCAACAAAAAGCTCACCCGGTATATGTTACCAATCACCATAACCGCCTGGGTCATGCCCGCAGCTTGCAGCGGCTGGTGGGTGAATAGTATCGCCAAATAAGCTATAGCTTGAATCCAGAGCACAAGTCGGACACGCCCCAAAGGTGTTCTTAACACAAATTCAATCCCCTCTCCATAAGCAAGGATGTTCTCTCATCCTTTACACATCCTTTATTATAACGAAAAGGTCCCCAAACTCCAACCTATCCATTTTTGAGTTTTGACCTAATGAGTTGTGTCTGATACAGTTGTGTAAGAGGTGATTTTAAATGCTTAAACTGGGTATACTGGACCAGTCTCATATTCCTGAAGGCGGTACTGCTCAGGATGCATTATCCAATACAACAGATTTAGCGCGTGAAGCTGATCAACTGGGATATAGCCGTTATTGGGTATCCGAACATCATGCGTCCAAAACACTAGCGCACTCCAGCCCTGAGGTGCTGATTGCGCATTTGGCTGCTCACACATCACGCATTCGTGTAGGTTCAGGCGGTATTATGCTACCACACTACAGCGCGTATAAAGTCGCCGAAAACTTCCGCTTGCTGGAGGCACTCCATCCAGGACGCATCGACCTGGGAATAGGGCGTGCTCCCGGTGGTTTACCGCTGGCTACTCGTGCCCTGCAGGAAGGCAAGTACCAATCTGTCGAACAATATCCACAGCAGATTCTCGATTTAATCGACTACTTCCATGATTCGGTGCCTGACAATCATCGATTTGCCGGTCTTCATGCCTCCCCGATGATATCGACCGTCCCTGAATTATGGTTGCTCGGCTCCAGCGGAGAAAGCGCTAGATTGGCTGCGATGATGGGTGCCTCCTATGCCTTTGCCCAATTTTTCGGGACTCCAGGTGGTGTAGAAGCTACCGCACGTTACCACGAGCAATTCCAGCCTTCGATCCTGGGTGATAAGCCCCATTCCATGGCGGCTGTGACGGTGGCCTGCGCGGAAACCGAAGAAGAAGCTGAACAACTTGCGTCCAGTGCTAGTTTGTATTTCCTTTTGCTCATGCAAGGTAAAGAAATGAGTTCTCTTCCGTCAGTGAAAACAGCAATGTCCTATCCGTACACGGAGTTGGATCGTGAGCGGCTGCGTCAATCCGCAGCATGGCGTGTTGTTGGTACCCCTGAACAGTGTAAGGAACAGCTGCTAAGACTAGCTGAGCAGTATCGTACCGATGAGTTACTGGTCGTTTCATCCATACATGACTTTGATAAACGTGTTCAGTCCTACCGTCTGCTGGCCAAAGCTTTTGATTTGGTATAGACACAGTTGAACGGAGGCTGAGCTTCAGAAACATAAAAACCCCCGCCTGCCTATAATGGCAACAGCGGGGGTTTGTCGTATGAGAGGGGTTCATTGGAACCACCCACTCTGCACTATGGAAGTAATTCAAGCACCACAAAAGTCGAACATCATCTGGTACTTTGGTAGTATATATACCGAAACTAAAGTGTTAGTCGTTACCTTCTAAAGTTCCAGTCCTCATATACCAAAGGGGCATATTCTATACTCCAAACCTTGGAAATATTCCACCCAAAAGTCCCATATCTTTACTCGTTCCGATAAAGTTAGTAACGATTAAATTCTAAGGCTCTATCCCCCAAACCAGCTTACCCTGCTGATATACAGTGCCATGGTCCCAGTTTGCGAATGCAGTTTGGGTAGCACCATAGGAGTAATCGTTGGTCTCATCAAAATTGCTCCAATTTGCAGCATGAATCCGGGGTTGAATTTCTCCGCTTTCCCCTCCGGGCTGAATCGTTCCCGCTCCATCTGTGAAAGAGATCTCCATATATTTATCAGCCTTAGCCTTTGGATTCGGCAATGTTACAAATGTTGCTTTTACCTTTTCATTGCCAATCCTGGCCCAGTCTACAAAAAACTGCTGAGCTTGTTTGCTTTCATCTGTGTAATAGTAGCGAATTTTTAGATCACTCAACTTCACAGCTGTTTTCCCTGTATTTTTGATATTAAATTCAGGACGGATTGCGTTATCCTTGGCGTTCGTGTCACCGGTGCGATACTGAAGCACAATCCCTTGATCGTTACTGCCTGGTGTACTTCCTCCGTTACCGTTATCGCCGCCGTTGTTGCCACCACCGTTATTACCGCCAGTGTTGCCGCCATCTCCGCCGTTATTCCCACCGTTGTTTCCGCCTCCACCATTGTTGCTGGAGCCTTCCAGAATCGCCTGTTTTACGAATTTGCCGGAAGCGGACAATTGTGAATCAGGCCATCCTCCCTTACGGTCAGCACCAGGCAACAGCGCAGCAGAGGTCTCATTTTTATCTGCCAGCGACCAGTTAGCCCAACTGATTCCACGGCTTGCCAGAAAATCAGTCCATACTTTGGATTCATTCAGGAACGGACCACCGTTACCCGAAGCATCGCTTGTACCCCACTCGGTAGCAAATATGCCCACGCCTTTGTTCAGCGCATAATCGACCCGATCGCGCAAGTACTGTCCATGCGTACCCGCATAGAAATGTACGGTATACATTGTATTCTTGTCTGGAAGTGGATGGTCTGCTGCATCATGTACATCCTGACTCCATGTGCCTGTTCCTACAATAATAATATTGTCCGGGTCCTTAGCACGAATAACCTGAGATACCTCAGACGCATAAGGTCGGATTTGATTGTTCCAGTTCACATTCCCATTCGGCTCATTGGCAAGCTCATAGATTACATTAGGCAAATGGCCGTACTGAGTCGAAAATTCATTAAAGAAAGCTTTGGCTTCATTTTTATGAATGTTCGGATCGCCATCTGAAAGAATGTGCCAGTCAATAATGACGTACAAGCCCAGTTTCTGTGCTGCCTCAATCGCTTCCTTCACTTTATTTTTCAAAGAAGGATTGGCGATATAACCATCTTCTTCAGTGTACAGTGCAACCCGGAATACGGAAATGCCCCAATCGTCCCGTAGCCATTTCATAGAGTCCTGATTTACCAGATCCCCAAACCATTGGACGCCGTGAGAGCTAATACCTTTGAGTTGTACAGGTTTACCGTTTTTATCCACAAGTTTGCCATTCTTTACTGAAAGTTGTCCGTAACGTTCCACAGGGGTCGTCCCAGCAGCCTCTGCTGTTTGCGTATTCCAGTTGAATCCGTTCGTTAACGTTAACAGTAATACTGCTGTTAGCATGACTGCTACTCTTTTTGCGATCCTTGGCAGGATCCATTGCCCATTCATCATTTACACATTCCTTCCTTTTTATAAAGTAGATGAGACTTATCAGTACGTTGTTCTCCGCTCTTTTGCCCCCTCCTTCATACAACAAGAGGATCAGGTCCAAACATAGATGTCACTTACCTGTATATGGATGATACTACTATTATAGTTAGTTTCATGTTACATTTCGACTTTATGATAGAAAATGAACAGGAAGTCACGGTTTTGGGATGTGTTCTGCTTAGTTGGCTACTATAGAGTACTAAAGGGACAAAAGACTCATTTACCAATTGCAAAATTTGGAGAATTTTAGTTGTTTAATAAAAAAAGACTGCTTCCCGATGCCTTGGCTCGGTATAGCAGTCTTATAAATGATCTTATATGTGATCGAATAATGTTACAAATTTCGTCTTAACGTAGGATCTCCCTATTACCCCTGAACAGTTGCTTGAGGTTCTTTGGTCGTCTGATCTTCCTTCATATCGCCGCCATCCGTCGCTTGATCTGTCAGTACAGTCTCAGATGAGTTACCTATTACCTTGTCTATAAGTTGCAGCCAAGGTTCTTCACTACCTCCACAGCTCTCAATATCACCGAGCAGGGACTCTAGCGTGGTTCCTTCTTCTGGCAAATCAATAACTAAACTGTCTTCGTCAACTTGGATGGTGCAGCAGGTTTTCATTGTAAATCCCTCGCTTAATTCATATTTGAGCATGCAGTAAGCTAGCTCAGATGGGATGAACTCCCATGGATTCCGGGATAAGCCCTTTGAATCCGTCTGAAATTATAAACCTAATGCACATCAATTGCAATGAACAAACCTTGAATTTTTAAGAATTAGCGAGTGTTACAGAATGGATATCTAAACGAAATGTTCGCTACAGTAATTTTGGATATATAGAGAATCATTTCAAACACTCAGCGAGCTCCGTAAATATCACCCCAAGCGCATAAGCCCCCGCATCTGGATAACCGAGGCTTCTCTCTCCGACCGTTCCGGCACGACCCATGCGCGCCACGATGTCTTCCGTCTTTTTGGCCCCTGATACAGCGGCTTGAGCACCACTTACAAAGGCTGCCTTCACATCAAAATCTAATTTTACGCTCTCCAACCAGCTATCCGCACATGGCACTAATGCATCTATAAGCGTTTTATCGCCAACGACGGCTCCTCTGCCGAAAGAACGTTCGCCTGTTGATTGTATGCCTTGCACCGCAGCCTGCATCATATCCGCGAATTCGGAAACGGTGAGTTCGGTTCGTTCGCCCGCAGATCGTGCCGCTGCGCGAAATGCTGAACCCCAGATCGGACCCGAAGCGCCACCGCAATATTCCATGATGACGAGCGAGCATGAATGAAGAAAGGCTCCCATCGTCAAAGAATCTTGATTCAGGATGTCTCTCCATTCTCGTTTCAGCTGACGAAATCCCTTAGCAACGCTCATGCCAAAGTCGCCGTCGCCTGCATGAGAGTCAAGATCGCAGAAAGGTACCTCATTCTTGATGATAACCTCGCTCATCTTATCGACTAAATAGATAAGATTGTTCAACGTAACTTTGTTGTTCTCAATAACCGCGAAGGCAGGGTCCGTTTCCACCTCAAAGGATACTTGACGCTTTTCGTCTGCTACAGTTGAAATATCCGTGAATACGACATGATCAACAGGTCCAGCCACCTTGAACGCAGGTGCGTTGCTTTCATGGGAAAGGAGCGTTTTCAGTTCGTTGTCTAGCTTCATGATGGAAACCGAGATGCCTGCCATATCGATACTCGTCATATAATTATTGACAAAAGTGCGATCGATCGTGATCCCCTTCGCTGCTAGTTCGCGAGTGACCGAATGGTTGAAGAGGTACAGTTCTTGCAGAGGCGTACCGCCGAAACCATTGATCAACAGGGCGATTTCTCCGCTGAATCCAGTTTCAATCTGCATGTCTCGAAGGAGATCGGTTACCATTCTGCCTGCCAACGTATCCGCATCCGTCAGCTTCTCACGGCTGGTCCCAGGCTCGCCGTGAATGCCGACGCCGTACTCGATTTCATCATGCCCGAGATCTAATGTTGGCGTGCCCTTCGCCGGCACGGTACACGAAGTCAATGCGAATCCGATACTGCGTACATTCGCAGCGGCTTTCTCGGACACTGCTTTAACTTCCGCCAGACTCCGGCCCTCTTCCGCCGCTGCACCCGCGATCTTATGGACGAGTACCGTTCCCGCCACCCCGCGCCGTCCGACCGTATATAGGCTGTCTTCTACAGCGATGTCGTCTTCAACCTTTACATAGTCCACTTCCAGACCGTCTTCAGTGGCCAGATGGGCGCCGTTTCTAAAGTTCATAATATCGCCGCTGTAATTTTTAATAATCAGCAGCGCACCTTTTTTCCCGGTTGTCGCTCGGATGGCCTGATATACTTGAATTTGTGAGGGAGAGGCGAAGACATCACCGCAGACCGCGGCATCGAGCATCCCTTTGCCAACAAAGCCGGCGTGGGCGGGCTCATGACCACTGCCACCGCCGCTGATGAGCGTTACTTTCTCCGCGTTCAATTCCTTTTTTTTGAGCACTTTGTATTTTGGCAGAAATTCCAGCTCGGGATGCGCGAGCGCAATACCGCTGCACATCTCAAGGACCAAATTTTCCGCACGGTTAATGACCTTTTTCATGCTACTTTACCTCCGCTTTGTACTGGCTCCCGATACGGTCGGCCGCAGCGATTGCCGCTGCAACCTGCTCCACTGTGACCGGAAACGGCATGGAATGAATCGATTCCTCCAGAATGCAGGCCTTTGCAGCTACTTCCATGAGTTCTTCCTGGCTGATATGATCGACGCCAATATCGGCCAAGCAGACCGGTAAACCGACGGCTAAACAGAAATCAAGTACCTGAAGTAATTCTTCCGTCGGTGCGTTTTCGAGCACCAGCTGTGCGATCGTACCGAATGCAACTTTCTCTCCATGATAATAATGATGCGTGCCTTCCAAAATCGTGAGTCCATCATGAATCGCATGGGCCGCCGCAAGTCCGCCGCTCTCGAAGCCGAGGCCTGAGAGTAAAATATTAGTTTCAATGATATTTTCGAGTGCTTGCGTAACTTGGTTTTCATCACATGCCGCTTTTGCTTTGGTACCGTCTTTCAACAGCATTTCATAACATAGCGTTGCAAGTGCAATCGCCGCATTTGTACCTACTGTTGGCGCACACTGTCCTTCGCGTACTCCGTTAGGCAGTCCGGCATTGACCATGGAGTAAGAACGGGAGGTCGCACGGGCTTCAAAGTAAGTCGACAGTGCATCACCCATGCCTGATACGAGGAATCGGGTTGGCGCATTGGCAATTACGGTGGTGTCGACTAATACGACACTCGGACTTTGCTTAAAATAGGCGTAATCGTCGAAAGCGCCTTCCGGGGTGTAAAGAACGGCCGAGTGACTTGTCGGTGCATCCGTCGCAGCAATCGTCGGACAGATGATAAGCGCTTCCCCTTGGGCCACGCATTTCGCCGCGTCGATCGCTTTCCCACCGCCGAGACCTACGATACAATCGCATCCATTCGCAGTAGCAATTTCCTGAAGTCTAGACACTTCCTGTCTGGAACACTCACCCATAAAATCGCTTTCAATAAAGGTTACGTTATATTTACCCAAAGTGGAATCAAGCTTATCTTTTACCCGCGCCACATCGTCAGGATGCGCAATCAGTAAAGCGGATTTGCCGAAAGTGCTCACATAGTAACCCAAATTCAACAATTCGTTTTCACCTTGTACATATTTGCTTGGGCTGATAAAAGCTTTTCTCATCTATAATTCCTCCTTATGATTGTGTTGGCTTCGTTCTGATTAAAACTATAACCGAACCATGTAAACTTTACATTGGAGGAATCAAGGAATATATTATAATCTACAATCGTATTTTTTTGCACTGAAGATCACAAATTGTACTTTTTTGTTATCGCTTACAGGATAATTTACCATTAAGGGATGAGAATCTTGATACGTGAACATTTGAGCATCCAGAAAATCTTTGATTTGAAAAAGTGGGAGCAGTTGCAGGATTCATTAGCATCCGTTACCAAATTAGCCATTCTCACCGTCGATTATAAAGGGAATCCCGTAACTAGCCACAGCCAATGCCAATCGTTCTGCAAGAAGGTTCGCCAGGATGAGAGTCTCCTTCCCTACTGCCAAAAATGTGACTCTCGCGGCGGTCTTGAAGCGGTGCGTTCCAACAAACCTTATATTTATCTCTGTCATTATGACATCGTCGACATCGCGGTACCGATCATTATTGACGATAAGTACATCGGCGCCGTCATGGCAGGTCAGGTCCGCTTAGCCGATCCTTCGAGCGCCTTACAGCTGGAGCAAATCCTCACGTCAAAAAATGAAAAACTGTACAGTTCCAAATGGGAGGAACTTAAGAACGACTACGCCGATCTGCCATCCATGACCTATCAGGAAATTCAGACGATCTCCAACATGTTATCCTTATTGTGTAATTATATTGTTGAAGAAGCCATGAACAAAAATCTTCTCGCAGAAATGTTCGAGAAGGCGTCGGCCACACAGTCCACTCTGCAGTTGTCCGAGATCCTTCCTGGCTACTCGTTGGAGCATATCGAAAACCTTAAGAAAGAAATGAATAATTTCTTAGCAGATGCCTATCTGAATTCCTCAGGAGATGTGGATATTCCGTGCGGAAATCCCGTACTAAAACCCGCCTTTGAATATATTTTTCAGCACAAGGGTGAAACTTTTTCTCTCAAAGCCATGGCTGACTTGTGCCACATTAGCCCAAGCTATTTTAGTCGGCTGTTTGCCAAGGAAACGGGGGAGAACTTTTCCAGCTATCTTTCCCGCCTGAAGATTAAATGGGCGAAGCAATTGCTTGAAGCTACAGATATTCCTGTATCTCAGATCAGTAGCGAGCTCGGCTTCAATGAGCCAGGGTATTTCATTAAAATATTCAAAAAGTATGAAGGCACAACGCCCGCGGTGTACCGAAAGTATTACAAGGGATAAAATAAACGAAAAACAGATGATTCACGGGTCTAAGGTCACCATGATCATCTGTTCATGTAAATTAGTTCTGCTCAGCTACTTATGTCCTGGTGTGCTTCTCAAGCTGCAAGAGATGGTGATTTGCGCTCAATCACCATACCCTTTTTATCAGCAATTTTATGTTGGATTGTTTCTTTATCTTTACTGTAGTGTTTCTGACTGATCCTGAACGTTCGTTTCATTGTGCACGGATTCCGATTTTTTCTTGCGAAATAATTTGGCGAAAAACTTGCCTATTACACCAAACATACCTGCACAAGCAGCACCAATAAGTATGATAACCTTAATTCCTGCGCCCTTAAAAAAAGCAATGAGTAATGCCAACAAGCCTACCTTTTTAGCTACTGCCAAGCCTGCTCCTCCCAAAATCAATCCGGTCAGGCCGTATTCGGAAAATTTGTCCGTTGAAGCATTAAAATCCTCGTACCGCTCACCTGATTTGACTGTCAGCTTGGGTAATATGTTCTCATTCAAAAACTTCTTATCTGCGTCCAAATGCGCAGGATCGGACACTAATATGGCAGAGATATAACCCTGACGAGTGAGCAAGCGAACATTATAATTGATCAGCTTTTCCTTGTTCCCATCCTCCGCCAGCATAGACCAGGTTAAATTATGGGTCGCTTCATTATAAAAAGGCTCCACATCCCAACCCGTAACATACAGGCGATCACTTTCCGCTTTTTCCTTGTTACTCTCTTCCGTACCCTCTTTATAATTATCTAGAATGGCTTCCGCATCGATGTCTTCTTTTTCATAGTAATCCCCATAAGTTTCCTCTGTAATTGTATGAAATGAGTCTTTAGCTCCATTAAGTCGATTAAAGCTATACTTTATCCCTCCAAATTCCCTTAAAAAGTTAGCCGCACAAGGGAAAAGTCGGTAAATTTAACCATATGTTTATTGTAAATCGTTAATGAAATCTAAAAAGGTCTGCTGTCCAGCTACTTGAGATTGAGCACAATTACTTCTACTATCGCCATTTCTTCTCCATGTAGTTGCTCTCCACTTTTATTTTGGGCATACAGAAAAAAAGCTTATTCCTTCATTGATTCATAACGGAATAAGCTTTAAAAGTTTATTAAAACTGAAGTTATTTGTTGCTTAGTTGACTTTGTTAAACACTTAGCTTTATTCCTCACTAATTACCTTTAGCTCTTTACTCTCACATAAATTATTCATAGCTTCATATATATTATTGCCAAATTTCCAAATATAATAATCGTCCATGATACCGTATACTTTCCCAGTCTTAGACATAAACATAGTTGCATTATCGTCATATGCCAATCCGATCACAACTAGCTCTTCTCCAATTATCGTTTCATACCTGCTATAGTGTTTCCTTTCAATTCCTTCCCTTAAAAATTCAGGACCTATCTGAAAGTCATCTGATTCGTCACTAGGCACTGAATACTCTAGTCCTCTGAAATGTTCAAATGCCTCTTTAGCAGGATTAAATACTTCAAATCCTTTTTTTTCTAAAAAGTTTATTGTTGAGCTGATCTCTACTTTTCTTTCGGGATACCAACCAGCATCCTTTAAAATATCAATAGTTCTTTGTGAAAAAGTCATATGTTAACCTCACTCAGTTTATTGTTTTTAGGCAAAGTAAGCAATAAATCTTCCTTCGTCTGGGTAATCACCATCCCACCCACATGGAAAACCACCAGCCTTATAGATTCTAAAAACTTGTTCATAAAAATTTTCAATCTCACCATTTATTGCACGATTTATTGCGCAGTTTCTCAAATCAACTACAACACTTTCAAAAAAATCACTATAAGAGTCCGTTATTTGACTGCTAAGACCATCAGCTAGCAATCCAGTTAATTCATTTAAACCACTAGGTTTTTGGGAAGAATCTAATTTATATAACTTTCCCTTAACTTTTCCCATTTTAAGTTGTCTTATATCAGACCAAGTATATTCATCTTCACCGAAAACTTCAGTAATAGCTAGCCTTTTTGCCTCTTCATATTGATTAATTGTAACAATATTTTGAGGTCTCTCTGTTTTTGGAAAATCTATCATAGAATTTGAGAACTGAATAACCTCTTCAACTAAATTACTGTGTATTCCGTACTTCATAACTTATCAAACCACCTTTCCCACAAATCTATTATTGCGCCGCCTCTGTTCCAAACATGCTCACGACTTAGAAACAAAGATAAAGTTAATTTCGGATTGTATTAGAGGGTAAGGGTGCTAACCTAAAACTTATCCTTTTACCTGTATCGGTTGACCGGTCGTCACCAAATGGTTTTCTCACACAATAATCCCTGCTACGCGTAGTTAAACTGCGATTAAAGTAACTTTCTTTGTCTACCTTCTTTACTATAGTTGTTGTACTATCCTTGTTAAAAGATGCAATTTATGTCCGCCGTCAGTGCATCAATCACTGAATCGAATACTTGATACCCCATTGCTTCTAAAAACTTTGCTGTTGCGGTTAATATTTGATTTCCATCCTGCTTGTATCAGTATTTCTCTCCGCATCATATGATAAGTTATCCATAAGCATCCTCCTATTTATTCAAAAATACTATTCATGAAAGTCATTAATAAAATCGAAAAGTGCCTTTTTACATTTTTTACATGGCGGTCGTATTTCTCTTCACCTTTAAAGGTACTTATAAGTATATTTTCTATTTTTTATCCTGGCTATAAAAGCTGATTGACCGCCTGGATCTCCTGCACGAGCCGCCCCACTTTTGAAGTAAACTTAGTCAAGTCCGTTAGCACTACACATAGATACTTGTTATTAAACTGCGGCGGATATTGAACCATTGAAGCAAGTGACAGATTCGTTTATGAAACTCATTGAAAAAGTTCCAATAGATATCTGTAAAGTCAATGATAATGCGGTCAATGGATACAGTGATTTTTTTCATGTGCGCCCTTACCGATTTTTTTCATGAATTTCGGGCTTAATTAGAGGGTAGGTGGGTAGCCTTTAAACGTTACCCTGCCTGTTGTATGTCAACTGGTCGTCACCAGATTATCCTTACAAAATAAAAATCTTAACTACTTCAAATTTCGTTGCGTGCTTCCTTGTAGACATTATTCAGAAACAGCCTAACAATATAGTAGTTGGACTATCCTGCAATTTAGGTGCAACGTCTCTAACACTATATCCATCAGGACAGCGTACTCTACAGTTGGGAAGAATGCCAAAAAATCAGGGAGAAAACAAAAATAACAAAAAACAGGTCAATCATGGTGGGTTCTGACCATAATCAACCTGTTCGAAGCAACAGAACAGTATTATTAAGAATATAAAATTAAAGCATTGATGTGCGTATAAAAATAATGGGAAAATATTTTTACGGATATTACATAGGTTATATGTGTGTTTGGCTGAAAGAGGGGTTCATTCGGCACTGGGTAGCCCCATGTCGCGAAATTCTCCCTATAGTTTGTCATAGTCAGGTTAGTTCTACAGAGCTATTAATCTTGACTATTTAAATAATTCTCTACAAACAGTTTATTCTTTTCATTCTCAGGAAGTAAACCTAAATATCGATACTCAAAAATCATTTGTCTTTGAGTTGAGGTTAGTGTCGAAGCTATTATATCTTCATAATCATAATGAATCTTCAACTTACCAGGAAACTTCAAAGTTAAGGTTAAATTTGTCCACGCGTCTTGATCGTTGTCTATAAATATTTGTCTTAATTCTTTAAATTTTGTTTGCAATTCTAATAGTAATTTGTCGTAAATTTTTTCATTCACACTATATTTTTCAGGAATATCATGGGAGTATATAAAAGCCTCATTCTCAGAAGTATTGAAATAAAAATATACCTCTCTAGATCCATCCAGTATTTCGGCATATAAGTAAATCTCGTTCCAGTTGTCGTCAGGTATCATACTTAAAACATGCTCTGCTATTAAGGGGTAAAGCTGATCCATCTGTTGCTCCATGATTCTATCAACCTCCAATTTGATTCTCTATTGTGATTTTCTTTGTCCTACCGCTATCAATCGAATACTCTACTATAAAGCTATCAGGTCTAGCAGAATTACCAGTGTATTGGGGGTTTATTTTTACTTTGACGCTTTCTTTTCTTTCTAACGCTGATGCCCATTCTTGTTCCATCTGATGCCATTTTCCACCAGCTTCGTTAATTTGGGAATTCATTGGAAGTAAGTTATCAATATCCCCAGAACCTTTAAATTGACTACCAATTAAATGACCACCATCATCTCTATCTGGATAATCACCTCGAATTCTGTCTGTTTCTCCCACATTACTTTGAGCGTATTGATTTCTTGTTCCTTTGCCGAGTTGTAAATCAGCCTCGACACTTTCAATACGACCAAATTCATTTGTTTCATAATTATATCCTTCTGGTGTTGTGTACTTTGCATTCGGTTTTAATATTTTTTTGTTACCGACTTTTTCAATTTGTTTTCCATAAGGGATTACAGTCTTACTAACTTCACCAGTCCCATCAACCTTTTTCGCCGAGTTCTCTTCCATTTCCTTCATGACCTTGTTGTAATTCTTCTGCACATCCGTCTGTGGAAGTGGCCCGCTGTCCATCTTATTAACATGCGGAACTGGCGCTCCGTTGGCTGTGGCCAACTTACCGGGGTTGAGGCCGTCTGCCATTTTACTTAGTTGCTCATTGAACTTCTGACCCAGTTTACTGCCGGACTGCTCCAGCTTGGTTAGAGCTTTGCCAAAGCCTGCCCCGACTGCATCTACACCTTTGCTAATCCATTGCGGTGTAACCTTGCTGCCTACCTTTTCCGCGAATCCGCCGATGGCCTTGCCTACTTTGGAATCCAGTACGCCTACGGTGACAAAACCTAGTCCTGCGTCTTTTGCTACTGAGCCCCAGTTGATCTTTTCACCGCTTAGCACCTGACTCGCCAGATTTTCCGCGGCATTTGTCACACCGCCGATCGCTGCTTTTCTCAGCAACGTTCCTCCTACACCGAGTGGACCAAAGATCGCTCCAGACACTGCCCCGATCCCCGCTTCTTTTAAGCCGGTCAGGGCATAGTCACTAAAGTCGCTCACTTCCCCTCGGGCGATATCCGATGCCGCCAAACTCGCTACGCCCAAGCCGCCTGCAAGCAGTGCTCCTCCGGCTACCGCCGCAATGACCACCGTACCCGCTCCAAGCGTCGCTACCGTAACGGCCGCCACCACGGCTACGGCTGCCACAACCGCCAAACCGCCCAAAATATTCATCCCCAGCTTGCCCCAGTTAAACGGTTCAGGGGGTGGCGGCGGTGGAGGTGGCTGCCCTTCCTTCGGCTCATCGTCGAACGGCGGGTACGCGGTTCGGTCGCTACCGTCCGCCCATACATTTCCTCCCAACACGTGGTATTCGTTCTCTACCGAAAGCCCCGTGCTTCCTCCCGTCTGGTACGCCATGACCTGACTTGTTCCGTCAATAATGATTTTCTTCGGCGTATTCAGAATAATTTCCTGCTCTGCTTCTAGCGTTAGCTTTTTGGGACTAGTTATTTCAATCCCAGTAGCATCGTCCAGACTCATCTGCAATGTCCCACCCGGATCACCCATGATATGGATGCGACCCGGTGCCATTTTCAGCTCACTTCCATGCTCCGTACCGAAATATCGATCATTGGGATTACTCGTTTTCGCACAACCGTCTCCATTTGTACGAACCGCACCCAAAATCATTGCTCTGGAACCAGACGCATCTGGAAAATACAGGCTTGCCTGTGTTCCCACCTTCGGCATACTGTACATCGCACTTCCCGTTGGGGGAGCGAATGGATACCAATGCGGCTCGGATACCCCATCATCCTTATCAATCGTCAGCTGCAGCTTCACTTCCTCTCCCCGTACCGCGAGGACCTCTCCTTCCAGAGAAATTCCGATTGTTTTGGGATTGGGGATGAAATCACTGCGAATGCCCTCCGCGCGGGCCAACACATAACTGAATAGCAAATGCCCCTTTTCCATGCGGCTTCGCAATTCAGTTACAATCATTGTTTTCTGGCGAAATTGCACCTCGTCTCCAAGAGCATACCGTTCTCCGCTTTCGATCTCGTATTTGAAAAAGTCGGTATCATGTAGCCCGGCTGACGTTCCGCCTGCCCACTGATAGCCCTTTAAATCTTTACTTGCCGTATAAGGCGTATCCTTCCGAATCGTTCGTTGGGTGCCAGCAGGCATGCCGAAATACAGCTTCGGCGCTGCGGACTCCCATATGTCGCTGACCACCACTGTATGTAAACGGCTCGCCATCCGTTTCATAAGCTCCCAATCGGTTTCATCATATTGTAAAATGGCTTCGCCTACCGACTGCTCTCCGGTCTGGAACAAGACATCACTTTGCTCATAGCCTTGAGCAAGCTTATGCACTAACTGTCTATATGTTTGTTTTTCCTCAGGAAAAGACCGCTTTCTTTTGACAATATCCAGCTCAAATGAGCCACTGATTCCTTCCAGTGTAAGTGTATATACTCCATTATGGTTCTCAACTTCCACTGTATGGACGACACCCTTAAACAAGCTGATTTCTTCTTGTCCATTCTGCGCATACACATGTAGCTGATCCTCTGAGGTCGCATCTAGCGCAGCCGTGGCATGACTCGACTCCTTACAAATGCCTGTGAGTGTAATACGCCCATGCTCACTCGGCTTCCACTCGATCTGAACATCCTTTAAGACCTGAATGGGGTAGGGGGAATCTATTCGAATCTGATCATATCCTATCATGTTTTCAAACCTCCCTTCCAGCTACTCCTCCTGCTGGCCATTCGTATGAAATTCGATAAATCCATGATATAAACAAGTCTGAAATGAAGAGGTCGTCAAGGCTGGCTGGCCTTCCACCTTTGTCTGTTCTTTTGTGTTTTTCCACTTATCCGTCAGCATCGGCAGGCATGGCTTTCCAGAAATAGTGGAGCCATCTTCGGCGATCAGATATATAGTCTCGGCACTCGGCTGTTCCGGACTGTTACAAATTCCAAAATGAGGGACATTTTCAGGAGAATAATCTCCTTCATTCATCATGGGTTTACCATTAACAAAAGCCCCGTGGCTGTTCGGCAAATTGATCTTTCGAGGATGGGTCCCGCAAGTGCAACGCATACAGGCCCCCCGTACGACATAATACTCATTGTCTGACATGTGCCCTTTCCCTCCCTATTTCACCTCGACTTGCTCCAAAGCGATCCCTGTGTAATCACGCCGCAATATACTTTCCGCCACGTCTAAACGGACGATGATCATCGGGATAGCACTCTCCTGGATTGTAAATATCTTGTGGCTCCGAATAGCATCTGCTTGTAATACCAGCTTTCGAAACACACTTTGATCCAAATTCCATTCACTTTCCGGATGTACAGCTGTGAGCCGCTCCACAAAAGGAATATAGTAATTCTTCTGTATCCTCTGTTCGATCTGAGTAAGTATCGTTAATTTCATAGGCATCTCCGGCACATAGGCCTGGACAAGACGCTTTAAAGCATCTGAAATAAGAGGAATGGGACCTTCTAGATAATCAATAAAAATACTTTCTGCATCTGCCTTCACGTGAAACATCAATGGCTTGACAATATCCTCCGGCTGCAAATCATACAGCTTCCACGGATCAATCGTTTCCATCACCTTTTGTAGCGTAGGAACATTGGTATACCGCACATCCTGCTTTAAGAGGAAATAATCCATGAAGATTCCCCCTCTCGTGTCTCGGCTCCCTCACTATGCGTAAAACGGCACAATATTTCGCTATCATCTCGATACTCTCCGGCAAATATCGTGCATATGTCAGCTTTCGGCAACCTTTCTAGTGAAGGGGAAGCAACGAAGGCGGGCATCTGACTTTTCAGAAACTCAACGGTGAGCAGATGGTATTTAACCGCTTCAATTTGTTGAATTTGCTCAATATCCATCGTCGTAATCTTACGGGCATAATCGGACTTGAGCTTTTCCAGCTTAGCCATGCGATTGAACAGAGGCTCGAAAACAAAGTTTGCCGACCATTCCACAGCGCATTCAGCCTCATCCAGAAACCAATTCTCATCATAGGCATCTATACGATAAACCGCTCTATTTTTCATAACACGGGTTCTGAGCAAGGAGATATAAATATATCGAATATCCCCCTTGCGACCTTGCTCGTGCTGAAGGGTAGCGAGCTGGCATAGCGACTCTAAAGCTGCTAAAAGCTCCTCTTCAATGGCTTGCTGCCGTGCCAGAAAGTTGTTTTCAATAAGTGCCAAATCATGTAGCCATTCCGTAAATACGTGCTTTTCCAGCAAATCCTCCAACGCAGCATCCCGATCCATGAGCTTCATTCAATGTTCACCTTCCCCCCGGTTAATCTCACATCGTCCATGATGTCGAGTTTGGCTCCGGATTGAATAAAACTTACGCCTTCTTTCCCCTCCATAATAATTTTCGCTCCCCCTGTAATTTGGATATCTTCCTGAGCAGACAGGGTTATTTTTTTGTTACTATTAATTTCAATCCCGCCTTCATCCGTGAGACGCATGAGCATTTGCCCACTGTTGATAATTTCTACTGCACCAGGCTTGAAAACGACTTGTTTGCCGTACTTGGTGCTGATACTTTTGACCGCAGGATCACTCCTTTTAACCGGATCAGAGGAGGCAAGATCTACAGAACTGGCGGCAAAAGCATGCTGCTCCCGTTCATCCGGAAAGTACAGACGAATTTGATCCCCTGCTTCTGGCATAACATACCAGCCGCTGCCATCAGGAGAAGAATAAACCGTAGAATAGGGAAACCACATAGCCCCGGATGCAGTCGAGTCTTGATCAATTTCCAGCTTGATTTTCACTTTTTCTTTGGAAATATCAATCACCTTGCCAAACAGAGAGGCTCCTGACAGATCATAGGCATAGACGATTGGGGTTTTTAACCCATGTTCATCCCGTAAAATGTAACGATTAACGATCAGATTTCCTTCTGTGGTCGTTTCCGCCTTAGCTATATAAAGAGTTCTTTTATGAAAAATGACGGAACTACCGAGTTCTAGCACTTTGTTGCTGGTCACTTCATAGCTCAAGCTGTTAGACTCGCCATATTCTGGCAGTCCGTTACGGGACATGAGCTTGTGCTCCTTCAAGTCTTTTTTTATGGAATAGTTATGTTCGTTCAGCGGTTGAGGGGCACTAGAATGGGGAACACCAATCACATATTTCAGTCCTTGTTGCATCGTAATTGGAATTAAAGCAGCATGTAGCCGAGAAGCAATTCTTTTGACAAAAGCCCAGTCCGTTTCATTGTATTGCACTAATAATTCACCGATAGCTGCGCCATGAGAAGCCTCATCGATCACTTCTGCATCAGTATATGAACTTGTAACATGCGAAAACAGTTTGTTATACGAATCTCCTGTTTTTTGGAATGAACGACGTTTAGGGCGAATGTCCATCATTAAGGTTTCACTGCTAGCCTCAATCGTAAGCTCGCGTACTCCGTTTACAGCTTTTACAGCAATATTCGTAACGATTCCCTGAAAAAACCGGATCTCCTTGCCTTCACTTTTTAAGAAGACTTCGATGCGCTCATCTTCATCTGCTTTTTCTACGTATTGATCCAGCTTGTCCTCCGAAACAATTCCACGTATGCAGAAGCTTACATGTTCGTTTAACTGTTTAATGAGATGGATACTTAATACACGCTGAAACTGATAAGGGGCCACCTGAACATCTGCTGTGGTGTAAATGGGGTTACTCATTCATATCCCTCCTTTTCTGCCTCGTCAACCGTTTGAATGGTACGAATCATCTGCAGGGCGACATCCCGCCATTCAGCATACTGCTTATACGGACAACAAAATGTTCCCATGACCGTCTTTCCTTCCAGTTCAAAGTAGAACATATTGTGGTAGATGGGCTGGTCCAGCGCAGGACTTTTAAAGTCAAAATAGCCAATCTGCTTACCATGTACCTCTTCTATTTTTTCTTCATAAAATACATGGGCAGGATTCATATTTTTCATCATGGCCTTCATGCCAGAAGTGAGCTGCTTCACCCATTCTTCTTGTAACGTCTGGTCCACCCGATTCAGGGTAACATCCACACTGCCCAAATCATTCGTCAAAATCATTTCTGGACGTTGCTCATGAGGATATTTAATCTTTTGCAAATGCTTGGGCATTGGAGTAAAGATAGAGGGGACATGCATTTTCAGCCGATCCTCAAAAAAAGATCGCTCTTCAAACACATAGGATTGACCGTTAATGATTATGGGTCCTGCTAAAATATTGTTAGGCCTCTTCAGCTTCTCCATCTCACGGAGCTGATCCAAAATCTTTTCATCCTCATATTTCATAATGCACACTCCTCTACCTGATTTTCTAATCCACAATCATCCGTCCGGCTCCGCCGCCCTGCCAACGGCCTGCTGTTCGTTTTCCACGTCCGGCGCCTTCTAGAATAAGAACTAACTGTCTATGCAACTGAGCATGAGAATAATCTCTGTATTCCGCACCATTTCGGTTTGCGATGTAATGCTGAATGGACTCCCTGTCTACGGCTTCTGAGTTTAGGCACATGAGCGCAAACATACAATCCATCGGATCTGTGGCACCACTTTTAAGCAGCTCGGATGCGAAGTATCGCATCGTCTCTGGGCGCAATGTACTTTGATACAAACCCGCAAAAGGAGCATGGATATCACTCCATGTATTGAATTCGGTAGCCATGTCAGCAAAATCCTGATAATCCGAGCGAAGTACAGCTCCCTCTTTAAGCTTGAATCTCCCCAGCTCTATCTCATCCAGACCGATCTCTGCCTCATCCTCCAGCACGATATCTGCATGATGAGCGGTGAAATCCGGGCGATCTGTTTGTTCCAAAAAGAGCATTTTCAACACCGACAGTCGCCCGGTGGCTGTATACGGTACTTCCTGCTCCTGCTCCAGCAGATACAGTCTGCCCTTATGCTTCACAATGCCTCTGCCTACGGTCAGCGTGTGTTCTCCGACGGTCACATTCATTCCGGTAATGATGCCATCCGAATAATCCTGATACCGGATATCGAGAAAGCTGCGGGGGTAGTCCCGCAGGTTCTCTAGCATCTCGGTTTTGAGAATACGGCCTTTCTCGAACTTCGGCACGATATGGGTTAACATGTGGTTTCCTCCTCTCTTCGCTCTGCGACGTCATTACTGCTCTTCTTTATTCAAGGGAACGGACAACCGATTTACGCCGGGCGCAGGAGCCGGAACAGTCACCTCTGGAATCTGTGAGTTAAGCTTTATATACTCCGAGTAATTGAGCCATTTTTTGTTTACCACATAGGAACAAGCGATTTTGTCATGCAGCGCCTGCTTCTTCGCTGTGAAGGCCACCATGATGTAACCGACAAATATAGTGACCAAGCTAATGATCTTACCCCAGTAGCGGGCGTTGGCCCGTCCGAAAGATATTTTTTCATTATTTTCACCCACAACGACAATCCCCGCAGCCAGCTTGCCGACCGTTCCTCTGCATTTTGATGATTCCATGATGGTGTGGTAAAGCCAATCCAATAAAAGAGGGCCAAAAATAATAATAGCTCCCAAAATTCTCACCGACACATCGTCTAAGTGTGAAACAAACTCCAAAAAATTCGGCATTTTTACGAACGCAGAGACAAACCCTATCGTCACAAACGGCAACGTATCAATTAAACGAATAGTCACAAATAAAATAGTATAATCTAGCAAATGGGCTAAAAATCTTTTCCAAAAACCAGCGTACATCCTACTGCTCCTCCTGTTTAAAGCCTGCTGTTCATAATAATCTTAGAATCTATTTATCCACCTTTACATCCCGGCTCCCCGTTGAGCCTGCTCACGAAGGATATAGTCCAGCTCGCGTTTGTCCACAACATAGGTACGGGCGATTAGATCGTGGAGGGCCTGTTTTCTCGCCGTAAAGGCTGCCATGATAAAGCCGACGAACAAAATGATGACCGATATAAGCTTACTCCAGTAGCGGGCACTTGCACGTCCAAAGCTGAGCTTGTGATTAAACTCATCTACCACAACGATGCCGAGAGCCAGCTTGCCTACCGTGGCTTTGCATTTGGATGATTCCATAAGCGCATAATATAGCCATATAGCCCCACAATTCAGCAAAGTCTGTCCTAATAATCGCATTGTAACAATAGCAGACGGCCCGTCTGTCAGCAAAGAGCTTTCTGCCGGGGACGGTATCCAATCCCCTAAGGCCCGAATCACAAGCCAGATCAATCCAATTATTAAAAATACAAACCATAGAATAAGACTATCGATGATATAAGCTAAGGTGCGTTTCCAAAAACCCGCATACAGCATACTGTCCCCTCCAAATGTGTTTACTTTTCTTATTCAATTATTTCGTGCCGTCAAAGAAATCCAGCTCGGAGAGATCATTTTCGAAGGCAAAAAAGCGTTTGGGACCCAGATGCAACAATTCATCTCGACGGGTAATCGGGACTACATAAAAGCCCCAGCGGCTATCCCCGACAAAAACAAAATATTTCGTTTCCTCATTGCGGATGGAGTCCGTATCATCTTGCGGGATATCCCGCCCATACAACACGGCAATTTCCTCATACGGCATGGGTTCAAAAGCTTCTGGCCGACTACGATACACATGCCGCTGACGCAGCTTGCCACCGTCGGCCGTCAGGAAGAACTCCACCTCAGCCGCATGAGACGGCCGGGAAATAGAACCGCGTACCCGGTTGCTCTCCAAACTCGCAATCAGCTCCTTCTCGCGTCCCGTATGTGTCCATGCGCTGACCGTATACGGAATAGCCGGAATATGATTGGTAATGACAGGCTCAATCGTGCCCATTTTTTTAGCGTTCAGGTAACGGATAGCCCCGCGCAGACAGGCCATTTTCAACTCAGGTACCCGGCTGAGGTCCTCTGCCTTTTGACGAAACTCAATACTGCGCCCTGGTACAAATTCCTTGAGTGCTTCGCGAAATACGTCAATCCGGCAGGACTGCCCGGTCAACTTAATAATCGAATAATCCTGCAAGCGCCCCTCCAGATAAAACTCATCCAGAAACTTGCGCACAATATTGTAGATATCTGCCTTAAGAAGCTGCTGTATTTCCCGAATATTAAACACTACATCAGGCAAACCATATTCATCACGAAACCGTCCGTTCTCGATGACTGAAACCAGCCAACGGTCCATCACTGCAATGTTCAGGTCGCTTTCAGCAGATAATACCTGCTCAGATTCGAAGCGGCTGCGCAAGATCCCCGTACGTAGAAAAAATTCCTTTTTCATATTTTCTGCCGCGCTCCACAACAGATGAAAATTACTCAGTACCCGCTGATATTCATCCCGTGTAGCATGCTCATACTGTTTGAACGCGGTAGGCAAGATGGCCTCTGCCTCACGGTAGCGTTCCTCCAGTCCCGCATATACAGCATCTACACCAAACTCATCCACATGACGGTACAAATCTCCCGAAGGAATGCCGATCAGTGCATCAATATCGGTGTCAGGCAAACGAGTCTCGGCAGCATAATAACCTGCAAATACAATTTTCATAAACTGCATAATCCGATACGTCAGATTGTTGCCGCCAAAATTGGTATCCCCATTTTCATACGTTGTGTGAATATCCAGTTTGTAAGCAATACGTCCGTCCTCAATTCGGAATCGGCAGGAAGACAAATCTGTCGTGCCTCCACCACAATCAATGACAAGTGCCTGGTACTCCTCACCGTCCGCAAAAGTCCCTCGTTCCATCTGGTCTGCCAGCGTGTTGTACAGCACCGCCAGCCCTTCGTCCAACGCATCCTCCGCTTCAATCCGGTAATCAGGCAAAATATCGCTAAACATCTCTATAAATTGGGGCTGCAGCTTGACCGGAGCAGAAAAGTGCAGATTGCGGAACCGACACTTAAATTGCTGCTCGGCTGTAGCAATCACATAACGGATAAAAGCAGCTAAAATTTCGCTGCGGGAAGCAGTTGCTGTATTCCCCTCGGAATCCATT
This sequence comes from Paenibacillus sp. OT2-17, assembly GCF_009827695.1. Lineage (NCBI taxonomy): Bacteria > Bacillati > Bacillota > Bacilli > Caryophanales > Paenibacillaceae > Paenibacillus > Paenibacillus sp. OT2-17. Next base: position 29,778 of record NZ_WUDQ01000021.1, read on the forward strand.
AATTCCTCGATTCGCTTGTAGTCGTTGACCCACCGCTTGATTCCCCGTAATACTGTCGCACGGCTGCCTGCCACGTCAGATCCACGTAATGCATCCTCCCCAAATACATAAAGGATATGTTCCGGATTGGAGCAGTCTGCGACGCGAATAGCAGTCGGCAATACTTCGATCCAGTCGCCTTCTGCCCCTTCTGGGCCGGGGAATGACACATAATTGATGGCGTTCAGCCTTACTGTGCTGCTCATACCTGTATCAGGGGCCGTAACGTAGGAACTATCCAAATAAGCACCTGCTGTGGTGTTAGAGGTGCCAAAATCAATCGCAAGTACCGCATCTGTAGTTTCCGTGCCTCGAATGATCAGCTCTGCCACCGGAACCCGGTGACCTTGAAGCTTCAGCGGCAGCATCGGCTTATCTCCATAGTAGAGGTTATAAAAATATTCTGATTCCTGTCTTCGCAGAAATAGCAGGCTATAACTATGATTGGACGTCTCTCGCAGTTCAGCGTCGCGATGACGAGAAAGATAATATACGCCTGTTCGTCCCTCATCCTTCACCAAATTCAAAACACCGCACAGTTCTCCTGTCGTATTCACCAGCAGCACATTAGATGAGCTCAGCCAGGGCAAATCGGATTCGATCCGGTAGTTGTCCATGCGACCTGTGCGTACACCCTGATACAGCGTGATTTTAGCGGGAACCCGGATACCGCTGCTCTCCTGCCGACGGTCGTTCCAGTTTCGCTGTAGAGCCGATTCCATGCGTTCAAAACCGCCAGGGTTCGGCCTCGTGATGAGTAAATGCTCTTCCGCGCTCCGAAAACGCAAAATCACGCGAATCAATTCTTCACGTGCCAGGCGATTGGCAAAGCCCTCGACCAGTCGTTCCTTATCGCATATTCCGCGTAACTGAAAGGTCGTCATTTGTTCCAATTCCGCCCGCGTGTATTTCGCCGTGAAGCGTATGCTTTTTCGATCGGTGAGCGGGTCTAGCAACCTGTATGTATAGGGTCCGTTCATCGTTCACATGTCCTTTCTTAGCCATTTAGCCTTAATAGAGGGCGATAGCGTCTATTTTCATCGTAGGATCTTCCTCTAAAATGCCGAAATGACTTGTCCAATACAATTCCGTCGTAAAACGTGCCGGAAGAAACAAATCCAGAATCAAATCCACTTTAATCCGTGACAATGGTGTCTCCTCTTGGCCGATATAGATGAGCAGTTCGTCTTTTTCCTCACAATTGGTGTAAATGATTGAGCGATGAAAGACGCGCCGCATCGTTTCTTTTAGAAGATGTACGGCTTCTCCCGTCTCATACAGGCGCAGCAATCCTTCAGCAATCGCGTCCTGATCCTCACGGTTTAATTGCCCAAAGCCTTCCTTTACCTTCGGGCCAAAAATGCCCTCTGCAATATCACACCGAACAAACCGGATATGGTACTCCCGCCGATTCATCCCTTGATACAAGTCCATTTCCGCCAGAAAATGCATCATAATATCAAATAGCGATTCTCTCAGCTCCAGATACTCTTCAGCATCCGGTGGAAACAGATCCCGAAAAA
>NZ_WUDQ01000220.1:0-5770 GCF_009827695.1 Paenibacillus sp. OT2-17
AATTTCAGAGCCGAAATGCAGCAGCTTGGTAGCGAACTTCCGCTCTTTGTCCAGATCCTGGCCGATCCTTCTCGCATCCTCTATCATTGCTGCTCCCCTCCTTCTACTTCTTGACGTGCCGCTTCCAGCGCCGAACGCAAATCTTCAATTAGGTCGTCTGTATGCTCAATGCCGACGGAGAAACGCAACAGCCTGTCATCTACCCCGACTGCATCCCGAATTTCTGCTGGTATGTCCGCATGTGTCTGCACAGCGGGATAGGTCATTAGCGATTCCACACCGCCGAGACTTTCCGCAAACGCAATGAGCTTAATGTGACGAAGCAAAGGCTCCACATAACGAGCATCCTTTACTTTAAAGGAGAAGATACCCGTATTTCCGCTGGATTGTTTATTTTGAATCTCACGACCTGGGTGGCCTTCGAGAGCTGGATAAAATACTTCCGCCACCGCCGGATGCGTCAGTAAATAGTTAGACAGCACTGTTGCATTATGCTGATGTCGGTCCATACGCAGCGCTAACGTCTTCATCCCCTTCATCAACTGATAGCAGTCGCTCGGGGAAAGCACGGCCCCTATGGAATTGTGCAGGAAGGAAATTTCAGCCGACAGCTCTTTGCCTTTGGTTACGATCAACCCTGCCAGCACATCGTTGTGTCCGCCCAAATATTTGGTTGCGCTATGTACCACAATATCCGCGCCCAGCTCCAATGGCCGCTGGAAATATGGGGTTAGCAGCGTATTATCTACAATGGTAAGCAACTGATGTTGTGATGCCCACTCGGCAACCGCTCGAATATCAGTGATCATCATTAACGGATTTGTAGGTGTTTCTATGAATACAGCTTTGGTATTCGGTCGACATGACTGTTCGAGTGCTTCAAGATCATTCGTATCCACATAACTTGCTGTTACACCAAATTTAGATAAAATACGCTCCAGCAAGCGATATGTCCCGCCATACAGATCCAGCGATACAATGAGGTGATCTCCCTGTCCAAACAATGCAAATACCGTTTGCAGCGCCGCCATACCTGAGCTACATGCAAAACCTGCATCACCCGATTCAAGTGCAGCAGAAGCCTCTTCCAGTACCTTTCGCGTAGGATTGATCGTCCGAATGTAATCAAATCCTGTGCTTTGACCTAGACGGGGATGGCGGAACGCCGTAGATTGGTAAATCGGGTAATTAACAGCCCCGGTTACTGGCTCCTCTACTGAACCGATTTGTGCCAATCTGCTTTCGATTTTCCACTGTTTCTCACTCATATGAATCCTCCTGTTAACTTCCATAGTGGGTGCTATAACAAATCCTGCAAAAATGGATGTCAAAGACTATACTGCTGCGCTACTGCAAGGTGGTACTGTACAAGGGTAAACTACAAGCCCCTTTTTAAATCTGGGGCCCGATATCGTAAGGTGTTTCTTGGTATACATAATAGTTCAGCCAATTCGAGAATAATAAATTGGCGTGTGCCCGCCAGATTGAGGGTGGTGTGCGCTTGGGATCATCATTAGGAAAATAATTTTTGGGGACTTCAATATCCATTCCTTTGGCCACATCGCGGTCGTATTCCCATTTCAGGGAAAGCGGGTCATATTCAGAGTGCCCAGTTACAAAAATTTGTTTACCGTCAAGCGTGGCTACGAGGTACACTCCAGCTTCCTCGGATTCGGATAAAACTTCTAATTCGGCAATATGATCAATATCTTCCCGCCGAACCTCCGTATGTCGGGAGTGAGGAGCATAAAACAATTCATCAAAGCCGCGTAGCAATTTTACTTTAGGTTTAATCACGGTGTGTGGAAATACGCCAAAGCATTTGTAGTCGAGCCCGTATTTAGGGACATCGAAATGATGGTATAAGCCTGCCTGTGAGGCCCAACAGATATGCATGGTCGAAGTTACATTCGTTTTCGTCCATTCAAAGATTTGCTGGATCTCCTCCCAGTAGTTCACATCCTCAAACTCAAGCTGTTCAACCGGGGCTCCTGTAATAACCATGCCGTCAAAACGACTGTTCTTGATCTCGTCAAACGTTTTATAGAACATGTTCAAATATTCTTGCGATGTATTTTTGGATACATGAGATTTCATGTGCACCAGCGTGACGTCCACTTGCAGCGGCGTATTGCCTACCAAGCGCAACAGTTGGGTTTCCGTCGTCTCCTTTGTAGGCATTAAATTCAAAATGGCGATACGCAACGGACGAATATCCTGATGATAAGCCAAGCTTTCATCCATTACGAAAATATTTTCGCCCTCGAGCACTTCCTTGGCAGGTAGCGTGTCTGGGATTTTAATCGGCATGTAAACTCACTCCTTGTTCGGTAAGTTTTGCGAAAATCGTCTTGTTGAGATGCCGGGCATATAATAAAAAGACCTTTCTCAGGTTAGAGAAAGGTCATATTTGTATCCATATGCGCCTCTCTCATCTGTCAGGGCAACGCTCTTTGTACAAAGCGCGCGTCCTGCAAGAATTAGCACCGTGCGATTAAAATCGCCGGTTGCCGGGTATCATCGGGCTAGTCCCTCCACCTGCTCTTGATAAGATTTCGCTATATTCATTTTAGGTTCACAAAGTTCTTGTTGTTCACTTTAATGCATCGGCTGGGCTTCGTCAAGATGGGACTTTTAAATTTGTACCCTGCATTCACATTTTGTCTACCTTTTCCATAGGTTAAATCATATCCCTCCTATCGTTGAAGCTCTTGCCACTACTGTTGATTTAGCCCATGATTTTGCGCTTGAAAGGCCGTAGGCCGAGCGTTATACTATACAAGTGCTATTAGGCAAAAATATGGAGCAGTAGTGCAGATTTGAGTGTTTCCTGCGATACTGTGGCAATCTAAAAAAGAACATTTGAGAGGTGAATCCGGAATGGAAGGCGACCCGAGTCCGAATAGGCGGCGATCCCTGAACAACAGCATAGGAATGACTTCAGCTTGCCGAAAGACGGGACGCCAGGCTCTGCATGCTCCAAAAGCCTCCGGCTTTTGATGGGAGTGCACGCTTACCCGCACCGGCTAACTGGCTAACTGAGTCCATTCCTTATGCTTAAGGTAAACGTATTTCCGTTACGACGGAGCATAAGGAGTGACATATATGAAAATCCGTTTGGTCAACAACGGGGTTTTTACCCCTGTCGAAGAAATTGAAATGGCGCTTACTGCACCGGCAGAAGGTTTTTATTGGATTGATGCCGATGTCGATGATTTGACAGTGCTCCAGCCTTTATTTTCCATGCATGATCTTGCAGTAGAAGACTGTTTGAGTGAAGAAGAACAGCGTCCGAAGATTGAAATTTATGAAAGCCATTATTTTATCGTTGTAAATAGCATTCGTTTTGATGATGAAGAAATATTTTTGCGAGCTTTGAACATTTTTATCGGCCGCCATTTTATCATTACGGTGACCAAGCAGAAAATAAATGAGCTTCGTACCCTCAAGCCTATGCTGTGGGAGCAAGAAGTCAGCCAGCCTGACCGTTTTATGTATCTGTTGGTCGACTTGATTGTTGACAACTATTTTCTGGTTGGTGACCGGATTGAGGTCCGCATTGAGAAGCTGGAAGAAGATATTCTAATGCATACGAAAAAGTCGCATTTGAACGAAATCATCGGCTTACGAAGTGAGATTCTGTGGCTGAAAAAAGTGCTGGGTCCACAAAAAGAAGTCATCAATACCCTGAACAAACGGGATTTGCGGCTCATCGACGATCAATTGCAAAAATATTTCAGCGACATTTATGAAAATGCTGTGAAAATTTCGGAGACTTTTGAAACTTACCGCGACTTGATGGGTAACCTTCGAGAAGCTTATCAATCCAGTATCGCCAACCGTGCCAATGAAATTATGCGTGTGTTTACGGCAATTACGACCGTATTTATGCCATTGACAGTCATTACCGGAATATATGGGATGAACTTCGATAATATGCCTGAGCTTCATACACGTTATGGCTATTTTGTCGTCATTGGTATTATGGTGGCATTAGGTGTCAGTATGTTCTGTATTTTCCGCAAGAAAGACTGGGTTTAAAAAGAACAGGGGGAAAAGTACCGAGTTGGATACTTTTTTCGATTTTCAGCTTGGTCATAAAAAGCAGCAGCCGTGTCCTGTGTGGAACTCGCTGCTGCTTTTTAGTATGTTGAACCCTGAATGCACTTTAATACTTTAGCTTTATTCAATCAGTTCTATATTATCCAACATGTCGGTCGGGTACCTGCTGATGACGAAACCGTATACGGATCAGACGCAGACGCTCGTAAATTTGATCCAGTCCTGTTTCGGTTGCCTTTTCTTCCCCATACACTTTCAGCATGACGGGCTTGAGCAGCGCATCCCCCAACTCTTCATAAGCAGACCAGATGGCTGCCTGCTCTTCCTTAGATACATTCACCAATTCCTTGCGGATCAGCTTCTCCATATCAATGCCATCCCTGTCCAAATGCTCCACAGCTTCAATCATCTCTCTACGATGCAAACCTGTCTTCATTCCGATATGCTCCAGTGAAAGACCGTCCGAAATGCCTTCGATAATCGTTCTAGTTAGGCTGAATTTGTTCAGCTCCTGCCTGTACTGGTTCTCTTTTTGCTTGTATAGCCATGACAAAAAAACTTCTTCTTCCAGCGTCTCTGTTACCCAGTTCAACGGAAATGGTGTGGTCCGGTCATTTTGTGTCGTAATAGCCAATAGCTCCGTCCCATATTGCGACACTTTACCCTGACCCATACCAGGCAGCTCCAACAGTTCTTCTTCGGTATGGGGAAGATAGACGCTAATGAGTCGAAGCAGCCGATTCGTAGCGATAAAATAAGGTGCTTTTCGTTCCGTTGCTGCCTTTTGCCGTCTCCACATCGTCAACTGCTCATACACTTCATCACGTGGAAACAAATCACTGTAGCAATACAGCTTTTGCAGCGTTTGTCCTCGTCCTGATGATCCTTCTTGCTCATGAAATACGCCATGGATTAAGGGCCTATAGCCCTCAGCCATTTTGAGCGCCAGCTCATGACGGTATACATGTAGTAATTCCTGCCACAAGCTGCCCTCATACCAAAGGTCGTCTATACTTTCATCCGGGACATGCTGTGTGCTCCAGCCTGCACTCCATCCCCCTTCATGCTGCCCAATCCATACCTGAGCAAAGTCCTCATAGCCCTGTTCATTTCGTTTGGACAAGCGATTTAAAAATACAATATCCATGATTTCTTCCTCCCTCATATCGTTGAAAGACAGTCCCGCACAACACAAAAACGCAAAAAAAAGCACCCATCCTGCGTATTCGCAAGAAAGGTGCTTCCCTTTTTGAGCCGTACTATACTGTTGCCTATATAATAACCGTACCTTGGAGTGCCGTCAACCATAAATTCTAATGATTCAGCTTTTCCTTTGCCAATGCCAGAGCACCGCACAATCCAGCATTGTCACCCAATCCCGGAGATACGATATATTGCTCAATATCTGTTGTCAGACTCGAATGCTGTACGTATCCGTTCAAAAGTTCTTGAAGCTTCGTACGAATGAGCGGGAACAGTTGGTCCTGCTTCATCACTCCCCCGCCCATAATAATTTTTTGCGGTGACAGGATTAATATATAGCTCATTAAAGCCTGTGCCAGATAGTACGCTTACATTTCCCAGGCCGGGTGATCGACAGAAAGCTCATGTCCTTTAACCTTCAATCTTTTTTCGAGCGCAGGACCTGCGGCCAGTCCCTCCAAACAATCTCCGTGATAAGGACATGTCCCCTCGTAAGTATCTTCTG
>NZ_WUDQ01000221.1:0-5747 GCF_009827695.1 Paenibacillus sp. OT2-17
CCCCCCTCAAGATGAGATTTCCCAATTAGTAAGACCCCTTGAAGACGACGAGGTAGATAGGTTGGGGGTGGAAGTGCAGTAATGCATGGAGCTGACCAATACTAATCGGTCGAGGGCTTATCCTAAAAATAAAACGCAAATGAGTTTCGGATCCAGTTTTCAGGGTGTAACCTTGAAATTGCGCTTGATATTCCAAATCACTTTGTTGATTTAAAGAATAACTTGCGGAATTTTGCTAAGCGAGTCCATTTATATGGAGAGATACCCAAGTGGCTATAAGGGGACCCTCTGCTAAGGGGTTAGACTGCGAAAGTGGTGCGAGGGTTCGAATCCCTCTCTCTCCGCCATTTAGGACAAGCTAGCGAAATATTATGTTATGGCGGTGTAGCTCAGCTGGCTAGAGCGTACGGTTCATACCCGTGAGGTCGGGGGTTCGATCCCCTCCGCCGCTACCATACATACCCAGGAGGCTTAGCTCAGCTGGGAGAGCATCTGCCTTACAAGCAGAGGGTCGGGGGTTCGATCCCCTCAGCCTCCACCATTGTGCCGGTGTAGCTCAACTGGTAGAGCAACTGACTTGTAATCAGTAGGTTGGGGGTTCAAGTCCTCTCGCCGGCACCATTTTGGAGGATTAGCGAAGTGGCCAAACGCATCAGACTGTAAATCTGCTCCCTTACGGGTTCGGTGGTTCGAATCCATCATCCTCCACCAGTCTTTTCATAATCATATGGCGGTCGTGGCGAAGTGGTTAACGCACCGGACTGTGACTCCGGCATTCGTGGGTTCAAGCCCCATCGGCCGCCCTTTATTCTTAATTTATTGGGGATTAGCCAAGCGGTAAGGCAACGGACTTTGACTCCGTCATGCATAGGTTCAAATCCTATATCCCCAGCCATTAAGAGCCATTAGCTCAGTTGGTAGAGCACCTGACTTTTAATCAGGGTGTCGAAGGTTCGAGTCCTTCATGGCTCACCATTTATAATTATTTTGCGGTCGTGGCGGAATTGGCAGACGCGCACGGTTCAGGTCCGTGTGGGCTAACCCCCGTGGAGGTTCGAGTCCTCTCGACCGCACCATATTTTGCGGACGTGGCTCAGCGGTAGAGCATCGCCTTGCCAAGGCGAGGGTCGCGGGTTCGATTCCCGTCGTCCGCTCCATTATCCATACGGCGCCATAGCCAAGTGGTAAGGCAAAGCTCTGCAAAAGCTTCATCCCCAGTTCAAATCTGGGTGGCGCCTTGACTGCTCATTATGGATTTAAATATGCGCCCTTAGCTCAGCTGGATAGAGCGTTTGACTACGAATCAAAAGGCCGGGAGTTCGAATCTCTCAGGGCGCGCCATTTCTTAAAAAAAGTATAATGTCGGGATGTAGCTCAGCTTGGTAGAGCACCTGGTTTGGGACCAGGGGGTCGCATGTTCAAATCGTGTCATCCCGATACTGATTTGCGGGTGTAGTTCAATGGTAGAACTCCAGCCTTCCAAGCTGGTAGCGTGGGTTCGATTCCCATCACCCGCTTTTTGCTATAGCGGATTCTTGTTGCCTCAGTGGTGACACCTTATAAATAAAGAGAGCCTGTCTGGGGACAGAGCTCTCTCTTTTTTTGTATTTATCTTCATGTACCCACAATGTGTTGATTATTCATAATCTCGGTATCGGTGTATATCGTTCTGATCATACAACTGGTATACACCGATAACCGATCTAGTGGACAGTTTTTACACGGGAATGGTCAGCTGGATGGAGGTTCCCTCATCTGGAGCAGAGGTCATGCTCATAAATCCCCCTACCCCTCTAGCTCGTTCTTCCATACTGAACAATCCAACTCCCTCTCCTTGGGACTTTCCAGAGAATCCAATGCCCTCATCCCGAATGGTCACTTGTATCATTTCATCTTGATCCTCAACATCGACATATGCCTCCGCTACATCTGCATATTTGGCTACATTCGTTAATGCCTCCTGTACAATCCGATAAATTGCTATTTCCTTGCGAATATCAAGGCGTTTACGTAGAGTGCATTGAAAATGCACCTCAATCCCGTAATGAGAACAGAAGTTTTCAATATAGGTTCTTATAGCTGGGACGACACCCAAATCATCCAGAACTGAGGGACGAAGTTCCCACGCTAGACCACGAACATCTTTGATGATGTCGGTCACCTGCGAACGAAGACTCTCCAGAGCAGCACTAGGTTGTTCGGCAAGTTGGCTATCTAACTGAATAATAAGTGAAAACAAGCTTTGTCCTATCCCATCATGTAGCTCTCTTGAAAAGCGTTTACGTTCTTCTTCCTGTATTTGCATGACTTGCGTCATCATAGACTGGAGTTCTGCTTCTACTTTCTTCAGTTTAGTGACCTCATTACGAATCGCTAAGTACTGATAGGGTTTACCTTCCTCGTCCATAAACGGAACGATCGTAGTATTCACCCAGTAGTAGCTGTTATCTTTAGCACGATTACGTATTTCTCCTTGCCAAACCTCACCTGAACGGATTGTAGTCCACAGGTTTTTCATGAAGGCAGGGGTATGATAGCCTGAATTAATGAGACGATGATCCTGACCGATCAGCTCTTCACGACTGTATTGCGAAATCTCACAGAACTTGTCGTTCACGTACTGAATAATACCTCGATGATCGGTCAAAGCAACGATGGAAGACGTATCTAGAGCAAATTTAAGATTGGATAGTTGGTGGAGTGAGTTACGCAGTGCATGGAGAAAAGGGGACTCTGGTATATAAATTTCCAGATCATTCAGCAGTGTATCGGTTGATTCACCAAAGGCATGCTGCAGTAAAGGATTAGAAGGTTCATTCATAATGGAGAAGCCCCTTTTTTAGTGCGAATTTGACTAGCTCAGGTCGTGTTTTCAAGTTAAGCTTCTCCATAAGGTTACTTTTATGGGACTCTACGGTTTTGACGCTAATCACTAGGTGCTCGGCAATTTCCTTGTTGGCATATCCTTTGGCTACCCACGATAGAATCTCCTTTTCCCGCTCAGATAGGGATTCATAGGGTCCGGCTATGCCTTCCTGTTTGATTTTGTCCAGATATTCACTCATCAGTCGTTTGGTTGCATTCGGGTACAAATAGGCACTACCCTCGGCTACAGACTGGATGGCAGCGAGCAACTCCTCGTGAGGTGCGCTTTTTAAAATATATCCGGATGCTCCAGCCTGAATGGCCCGGAACAGATATTCTTCATCATCATGCATTGTTAAAATAAGGACTTCTGTGTCGGGCAACTTTTTTTTTAATTCAGTGGTTGCCGTGAGACCATCTTTGCCAGGTGGCATGCTAAAATCCATGAGCACGACATTAGGTTGTAGCTCCACTGCCTTGTGGATTGCCTCATCCCCGTCTGCTGCATCTCCTACTACCTTGATACCGTTTTTGCCGTCCAATAGGGCCATGAGGCCAGAACGTACGACAACGTGATCATCCACTACTAGTATACGAATCAATTTGTCATCCCCTCGAACGGTAAAAAAAACCGTGCGTTTTGTCATAATCATAGCAAATTTTAGGGATTTCAATCAACAAAGATAGTTAGGGACAGTGATATCAAGTATTTTATGAGTTTCATTATCTACAGAAACATTGTTGATCTATGGAGTAAGAGGGTAAGCACATAGTTGGCTAAGGCGTTGAGCGACTTGAGTGGCCTCGGCTACATCAGACTCTGTGAACATCCTCACATCACGATTACCAAGAAGCAGCACACCGTTGGGCAGATCCCCTGTGCTGGAAAAGGGAATAGCAACAGCAGAGTGAAGCTGCTCGGCCAGCATTAGTGCACATTCCTGACGCAAACGTATACTACCTGATAGCAAAGCACTTACAGTCACGGTACGTCCCAAGCGAACAGCCATCCCGGCAATACCATGGCCAATCTTAAAAGAAATAAGGCGATAGCGATTGCTTCGGCTACCGGAGGCGTAATACCAATGCAACTTACCACCCGACTTGGACATAAATGCAAGGGCAGTGAGATCACCATAAATAGTATCTCTCAACTGGTTCAGTTCTTTTCGCATTTCATCCGTTATTTGTAGCATAGAAGACACATCCTTTTTCATAACCAAACTATATCTCTAATTCATTGTAGTTCCGACAGTTACAAAAGTAGATCAGGGAACCCCCTGATCTATAGGTGCAGGAAACACTGACTTTTCATCAGGTCGGGTAAGGAGTAGGGAAAAGGCCGATAAATGGGGCATTAGCTTACCTCGGAAGTGATATTTATCACAGTAAATCAGGGAGTAGGAAGGTATAAAATCAGGTGTTCTCCCGATAACAACCCAGGCCTTAAAACATTATGATATAGATATCAGGTAAACACGAGGAGGACGCTAACATGCAAGCCACTTGTATGGAACGGTTTGGGGACGAAGCGGAACGCACGGGAATTCAGATTTATTTGACAGAAGAACATTTGGATCTGCTAAAAGATATTATGTCCTGGAAGAAGGTAAAGGCAGGCGTTATGCTTTTCCGAGAGGGCGATGATGCAGAGCAGCTTTATTATATACATTCAGGTCATGTTAAACTTCGTAAATCGACAGAAGATGGTAAAGAACTGATTCTGACCATTCAGCATCAAGGCGACTTAATTGGGGAATTTAGCGGGATAGATGGAGAAGAGTATAGTTGCACTGCGGAAACAGCCGATGTGTGTGAGTTAGGCGTCGTGCTTGTTAAGGATTTGGAGTCGCTCTTGTCCAAAAATGGGGAAATGGCACTTCAGTTCATCCAGTGGATGGCGATGAAGCAACGCATTATGCAATCGCGTTTTCGGGACTTACTGTTGTATGGTAAAACTGGAGCGCTAGCGTCTACATTGATCCGTGCTAGCAATACATGTGGCGTGGCTGTGAAGGATGGCATTTTACTAAATATGAAGCTAAGTCACTCTGAATTAGGTGAGATGATTGGAGCGACGCGAGAGAGTGTGAACCGGATGCTGAGCGCGCTGAAAGAGCAGGGAACCCTAGATACAAGGGATGGAAAGATTGTCATTCACGATCTCAAGGTATTACGTGGCATGTGCTGCTGTCCTTCGTACGGCCAATGTGCCCATGAAATTTGTCGCCTCTAATATTATGAATACCATTAGGCGGGGTCCAAGAGGCTTCGCCTTGTTGCATGTCTTCTAACAATCTAGCACATGGGGTAACGGGGTTAACGAACAAAATAGATTACAAAAAAACTAATTAACGTCGTATAGCGGTTAATTACCAATAATGTATTTATATTAAATGGAACTGAACACATGACATTTTATGAACTAGCTGTTTTGAAATAACATTGGAGCTAATAATGGTTGACTAAAAGGTGAAAGGGATTTTAAGTTTGAAAAAGGGATTATTTACAAGTTGCTTTCTTTTGCTGAAAATGATATATTATTTGAGCTGACAACAAAACAGCAGTTTCAAAAGCAAAAAGCTTGGGTGAAACGATCTTCAAAAAAAGAAAAAAATAACCCTTGCATTTTTGAAACGAACATGATATGATCTTATAGCTGCTGAAAAACGCAGCGAAAGAGGAATGTTTGATCTTTGAAAACTGAACAACGAGTGAGTGAAACGATTTTGTTCGCAAAATCAAACAAGAGATATTTTATCTCGTCAGTTTCAAAATGAGCTTATCGCTCTTTCTATAAACCGACTTCGGTTGGTCTTTAATGGAGAGTTTGATCCTGGCTCAGGACGAACGCTGGCGGCGTGCCTAATACATGCAAGTCG
>NZ_WUDQ01000222.1:0-5702 GCF_009827695.1 Paenibacillus sp. OT2-17
TCATATGTACAGCGATTCAGTACCTGTATTGGATTCGGAATGGTTAGGAACTACTTCTTCCTCAGCACAGCGGAAAAATGATCGTTATCAGGTAGATAAGCTGACCGGATTTGTAGCGGGACGTCATCATCAAGACAAGCAATCTTCCGATTCGAGTGATCAAGGGCAGGAGAGCTGGAGATGGACTTTTCCAAACTCAGAATCTAAAAGCGCGGGAAACCGAGTTACGGAAGATAGGGAGAACACTTCAGCAAACTATGACCTACACGAGCCATCGTGGAAAGGTGCGGGACGGGGAAATGAATTGGAAGCCAGTGATACCAGTGAGGCTTATTATAAGTCTCTCTCCGGGGTAACGGAGCTGCTAAATGCTGCATCTAAGCAGGAAACGATGCTGCTTCGTCCAGATCAAGAGATACAGATTTCACCTGTTCAGCAATCACCGATTGCTTGCCTGGAACGCAAGCCACTAGGTAGTGGAGGGACCGAGCGCATCCGGTTGCAGCCAGACCAATTCGTTGCAGGCAGCTTTATCATCGGGAGAGATCCGCAATTGGTCCAGTTTGTGGAGCATACGGATGGAGCTTCCCGTACTCATATTGAGCTTTGCATAGTTACAGGAGAACATAGCCACATTGTTAAGGATTTATCCTCGACGAACGGAACTGCTCTGAATGGAGAGCCTATGGTGCCTTATAAGGAGTACATCCTGAATGAGGGAGACACTTTTAAAATCGCTGGAGTCTCTTATACTTATCGGTTGGACTCTTCTAAATCCTCCAATGCATCATAAATGAAGGTTATATGGATAGATGTCAAGAAGAGGCCTGTTAGATTTAGGGCTTCCTTCTTTATGAATAGTGGACTATTAATAAGAATAAAATGAGGCATCTTAAAAACTTGCAGTCTGCTCGATAGATTGTGTCTGACTTAAAAAATGAACCCTAAGCTGGTAGTGACACTACCTACCAGCCTGGAGTTCCTCTTTTTGCATTCAATGCTGTTTTTGGGAAGAATGGAGTTCCTTTAGAGCGTCCTTAAGTGAAGGATAGTTAAACTTAAATCCGTGCTCCAGCGCTTTGTGCGGGAGTACTTTTTGGCCATCCAAGACAAGGGTGCTCATCTCACCGAGCAGTTTTTGAACGAGAATGCCTGGAACGGGAAACCAATGCGGACGGTGGTATGCCTGAGCCACGGTTTTCCCAAACTGGTCGTTCGTCACTGGGTATGGTGAAGATGCGTTCACTGCCCCGACGATTTCCGTCGTATGGATGCAGTACGTGATCAGACGAACGATATCCTCAATATGAATCCAGCTCATCCATTGATGACCGCTGCCTATTTTGCCGCCGAATCCGAAGCTATAAGGTATCTTCATGAGTGGGAATGCCCCTTTTTTTCTGTCCAGCACAAGGCTAATGCGTAACTTAATTAAACGGGCATCAGAAGGGTAGGCATTGGTGGCTTCCTCCCATTGCTCAACCACCTGAGACAAAAAATCTTTCGAACGACGCGGGCTCGTTTCATCGAATGTTTCGGTCAGGGATGCACCATAGGCGGCAACAGCCGAAGCCTGAATGATAACTTTCGGTTTTTTTTGTAGAGCATTCAATGCTTGAGCCAAACGGGCAACAGATAGCAGTCGTGATTGAAGAATTCTTTGTTTGGACTTATCCGTCCAGCGCTGATTCAGCGTTTCGCCTGCTAAATTAACGACCGCATCTGTGCCTTCCAGTACTTCAGGCTTTTGTTTTAATTCGTTCCAACTCATATATTGCAAGCGGGGGCTCGCTTCGTGTCCTACCAGTGGCTTGCGGGTAACGACTTTCACGGTGTATCCGTCGTCTAGCAGGCTTTTGACCAGTGCACTCCCCACCAATCCAGTTCCTCCACATACGATGATGTTCATGGAGCCAGCTCTCCTTCCGATTCACAAAAAAATACATCTGTTATAGAATATAACCCTTTTTGAGAAAAAAACTTCATATGAATGTACCTTTATACGGTTAAGGATGTCAATCCATGATTTTATTTACCCTCGTTTGACTAACATAAATTCTGATGTGTACTTTATCTACGTGTTCCCTTAATAGAGTCATTTAAGAAAGCTGCCATAAAAGCTATGTTGTTTGATTTCAATAATCACGTTAAAATGATTAAATTAAAATAAGACAAGCATAACAGGATAAGGGGATGAATCAGGATCATGCTGAAAATTGGTTCTCATGTGTCCTTCTCGGACAAAGGTCTGCTCAGCGCTACAAAAGAAGCGTCTTCTTACGGGTCCAGCTCCTTTATGATATACACGGGAGCACCGCAAAACACGCGTCGTAAGCCGATGGAGTCCATGTATTTGGAGGAAGGCAAGCAGTTAATGGCTGAGAAGGGAATGGAAGATATCGTGGTGCATGCCCCGTATATCATCAACCTTGGCTCTTACAAAGAAAATACCTATGAGCTTGCGGTCAGCTTTCTTCAGGAGGAAATTCGACGCACACACGCGATTGGTGTGAAAAATATCGTGCTGCATCCAGGCGCTTTTACCGATAAGGATGCAGAATACGGAATCGGGCGTATTGCTGATGGTTTGAACGAGGTACTAAACGGCGTGAAGGAGACAGATGTTAACATTGCGCTTGAAACGATGGCAGGCAAAGGAACGGAAATGGGTCGTAGCTTTGAGGAGATTGCCTCCATTATAGATAAAGTAGAGCATAACGAGCGTCTTACGGTTTGTATGGACACCTGTCACATTCACGATGCGGGTTATGATATCGTAAATGATCTGGACGGTGTATTGGAGCAATTCGACCGTATTGTCGGCTTGAATCGCATCGCAGTTGTTCACATCAATGATAGTAAAAATCCAGTTGGCGCTCATAAAGACAGACATACTCCTATCGGATCAGGCTGGATTGGCTATCAGACTATTCATAATGTGGTGCATCATGAAGCACTTCAAGGACGTCCGTTTATTTTGGAGACGCCATGGATTGGCAAGGAAGCCAAAACTCAGCGTCCGATGTATGAGGTTGAAATTGCCCTGCTTCGCGGAAATGTAAAGGAACGCTTTGGGGATGAGTTTTTGGGTCAGGTAGAACAATTGCGTTCGTTTTTCAAAAAACAGGATGTGGATGTCCGTAAATTTGTGCTGGACACCTGGGCTCTGCTAAAAAATGATGCCAAAGCAAGAAAAGCCGATCCACGTGAGCCGTTGGAACGTCTGTATGACATGATAACGGAAGCAGCACTATTTCCAGATTTGAGCGAAGAACACATTAATCAACGGTTGATTGCCTGGTTTGCCGGCAGTCATTTGCCAGTGACGGTATAAGCTAAGGGGGATTAATAGCCACATGGAAATTCACGTAAAACATCAGCCAAATAGCACTCTGTCTGCCCATGAAAACCGCGCGCGTATGCTTGTATCTTGTCCAGACGGACCAGGTATTGTAGCGGCCGTGTCCCGTTTTTTGTACGAGCATGGGGCCAATATCGTTCAATCTGATCAATATACAATGGACCCGTCCGGCGGTATGTTTTTTATGCGGATTGAATTTGATCTGCCGAATTTGAGTGCAACCCAGCCACAGCTGGAGCAGGATTTTGCCGCTGTTGCTGAGCAATTCCGTATGGAGTGGACGATTTCTGCGGTTAGCCGCAAGAAAAAACTGGCTATTTTCGTTTCTAAAGAAGATCACTGTTTGGTAGAACTGCTGTGGCAATGGCAGGCAGGGGATCTGGACGCGGATATTTCATTGGTGGTTAGTAATCATCCGGATATGAAGGAGTATGTGGAATCATTTGGCATCCCGTATCACCATATTCCGGTAACAGCCGATACCAAACCGGAGGCGGAGCGCCGCCAACTAGAGGTCATTGGCGAAGACATTGACGTTATCATTTTAGCCCGTTACATGCAGATTATTTCTCCCAAGTTTATTGAGCATTATCGCAACCGGATTATCAATATCCATCATTCCTTTCTGCCGGCATTCGTGGGTGGGAAGCCATACGCCCAAGCCTATAATCGCGGTGTGAAAATTATTGGTGCTACTGCGCATTATGTAACTGAAGAATTGGACGGCGGCCCGATCATTGAGCAGGACGTGCAGCGTGTAAGCCACGGAGATGATGTAAATGAGCTAAAACGGATCGGTCGCACCATAGAGCGGGTCGTTTTGGCAAGAGCCGTGAAGTGGCATGCAGAGGATCGTATTCTGGTTCATGAGAACAAAACGGTCGTTTTTAACTAATCTTAAAATTTTAGAAAAAACTTGTGAGTATATATTTTTTGTTGAACAAAGCCCGCTGTATAACGGGCTTTGTTTTTTTATGTAAGGATTTTGAAAAATTCGACTCCAGTCGCTCCGAAGTGCAAGATATAGACGAACTAAACCATTTCGATCTATATCTTATTCATTGGAAGTCGCTTATGGGATTTTTGCAAAATCCTCATGTGAGTTACTCGCCTTAATAAACAGTCAGTACATAATATTTTTTTGTGATTTTATAATTTTTTAAATGAGGTTAATACATTACGGGTATATTTATATGAGGACTCGGTACTACATTTCCACAATCATCTTTATAAACGATCTGGCAAACTTTCACGGCAGATGGTACAATACTTAAGAATGTATAAGTCATATTGAAACATTCAAGCAGATTCACTCACTTCAATAGACATCGTTTCTATATCGGACGGTGGTGTTGGAGAGTATGACCGAATGCAATTGACATACTTTATACAATATGAGGAGGCAAACCATGACTGACCAGAATCAAGCGATTCAAAAGGATGAAAACTCCACGATCGACAATTTGTCCATCACAACTATTCGTACGTTGGCAATTGACGCCATCGAGAAAGCAAACTCGGGACATCCTGGTATGCCGATGGGCTCCGCGCCAATGGGATACCAACTTTTTGCTAAAACGATGAATCATAATCCCGATCAACCTACATGGGTTAACCGTGACCGTTTTGTATTGTCCGCAGGACATGGTTCCATGTTGCTATACAGCCTTCTGCACCTGAGCGGCTATGATCTTCCTATGGAAGAACTGAAGCAATTCCGTCAATGGGGCAGCCTTACACCCGGACACCCTGAGTTTGGGCACACTGCTGGTGTAGATGCTACAACTGGACCTCTGGGACAAGGTCTCGCAATGTCCGTAGGTATGGCAATGGCTGAAGCTCAACTGGGTGCAACATATAATAAAGACGAATTTAAAGTTGTAGATCACTTCACGTATGCAATCTGCGGCGATGGCGATCTGATGGAAGGTATTTCCCACGAGGCTGCTTCGCTGGCTGGTCGCTTACAACTGGGCAAGCTGATTGTATTGTTTGATTCCAATGATATTACACTGGACGGCAAGCTTAATCTGTCCTCTTCCGAGAGTGTTGCCAAACGCTTTGAAGCTTACAACTGGCAAGTACTGCGCGTAGAAGATGGTAACGACCTTCCAGCCATCCAAAAAGCCATTGAAGAAGCGCAAGGCGACTCGACACGCCCTACGCTGATTGAAGTGAAAACAGTTATCGGCTACGGAAGCCCGAACAAACAAGGTAAAGGCGGACACGGTGGTACTCATGGTTCCCCGCTGGGATCAGAAGAAGCCAAGCTGACTAAAGATTTCTACAAATGGGTATACGAAGAGGACTTCCACGTACCACAAGAGGTTCGCGAGCATTT
>NZ_WUDQ01000223.1:0-5696 GCF_009827695.1 Paenibacillus sp. OT2-17
CGCCACGGACGCCCCAAAAAAACCGGAGTAATATCAGGCTCTGCAGTTAGGTAGCAATGGTTGAATACATAACCATACGCTTGTCCTTGCGGCGTAGAGGCAGCTGTAACGTAGCTCGTTTGGTTCTTATGATGGCGTAAACTGCGAATTTCGCAATCTTCAAAATACGCGGTAGCCCCACCAAAAATAAAGTCCACCGTACCCTCTATATAACAATGCTGATAGAGCTGCCGATAGTGCCTATGATGCTCCTTCAAATGGATTCCACCAAACTGGAGTCGTTCTTTCGGTGCAGGAGGTAGAGGGCCTGTAAATAAAGTATCCTGGTGCCCTTTAAAGGTACAGTTTCTAAAGACCGTTTCATCACAATGAGCGTATACCGCAACGGCCTGCCCAATGGCTTCTCCCTGTCCTGCCGTGTTGGAAATTGTGAGATTTTCCAAGATCAGATGGCTACCGCCTAAAAATAAAGTAGGTGTCGCAAAGGTCCCTATTTCCTCACCCGCTTCATCCCGCTCCTTGGCATACCGATCCATTCGAATCTCTACCTGCCCAATGCCTATAATATGAAGATATGAACGGTAAATTCGTACCTCTTCCTCATAAGTACCTGATAAAATAGTTAGCGTTTCCATTTCGTTGGAAGCCGACTGCTCCAATACAGCAATCGCCTCCTGAATCGTATGGAAATCACAAAAGGATTCTTTTCCAACTAGCATGGTTACCCCGATCCCTTCATTTGATTTACAGGTGTTCAGCTAAAAATGACTGCCACGCCGTTCGCATTTCCAACGTCTCCATATGTCCACCGCCCGCAATCACAGGCTGCCAATGCTCAGGGTGACCTGCCTCCTGGTAAGCTTCCAGCAGCCCTTTTGCCAAATGCTCGACTCCTTCAATAGGACACATCCGGTCATTTTGACCTGTTATACTCATCCGTGGACGAGGTACGATCCGCTTTTGAATATCCAAGGTGGTAAAATGCTTCAGCAAGCCGGGGACATAGGAGTAGAAGCCATGATGGTCCAATCCCCTTTTGGCGATCAGCGTATGGGCATCTACCTGTCCACAAATATCAACCGTGACCTGTATCCGTTCATCTAACGCAGCCATCCACCATGCCATGAGTCCACCCATCGACATACCGATTGTTCCGATACGAGAAGCATCAATGTCCTCACGCTGGCACATATAATCCACCAAACGACGGTTATCATACAGCATCATGCCCCACAGCACTTGGCCCTGCCAGAGCATTTCCTTTACCAGCTCGCTCTCGGTTTTGCCTCCACGTTCATTAAATCCCCACATGTCAATGCAGCATACACAGTACCCCATGTCTGTCAGAGTTGTAGCAAACGAGGGCTGCTGTAAGTAAGAACTGCTATGGATCAGTTCCTTGCGCCCGTTCGTATAATTGCCTCCATGCGAATGGTTAAAAACGACCAATGGGAACGGACCGTTCCCTTGTAAGGGTGTAGCTACATAAGCGGGTACAGACTCGATCCCGTTCAAGTCCAGCAGGAGACACTCCAGTCGATATCCCTCACGCTCTTCTTGATTCAGCAGAGTTGCCGTTACAGGGCGATCTGCCGGAAGGTCTCCCAACAATGCTTGCAACTTATCCACGTTGTACCTCCTTTCATGCCCTCCTAATTCATCATATTTTGTTCAGAAGGTTGTATCGTTACTTGTTCTATCAGCTTTTCGGGCTGAGCTGTATTCTTCGAATGGCAACGATTGATTTCAACGTCCTCCCCATTTTCAATATAAAAGGCAGGACCTTCATGATTCTCAATCGTCACATGTTGAAAACGAATATCCTTCACGTTACCTAGATAAAAACCACGGTTGTTCATATCTTCTATCCCTGTCATCATGGCCGGACGACCGGGAATTGCATTTTTAGCCATAGAAATATCAATATTGGAAAATGTGATTTCAGCAATATATTGTTCTGCAAGTCCGTATAAGAATCCAGCAGCCGCATGAACCTGTCGTGCCGTAATATCGGAAAAATGGATTCGTCTAAAGCACGGGGTTTCATCGGTAATCGGATAGGGATTTTTGTCCCACACATATTTGTCTTTGCCCCGAGGGCCGCAGAAATAATAAAGATTCAGAATAAATGGACAAATTACATCTTCCATCACAATGTTGCTGACGCGAATATCCTCGATGGTTCCGCCACGTCCTCGTCTGGATTTCAGACGTATGCCCCGATCCGTTTGCTTGAACACGCAATTGCTGATCGTAACATTACGAATGTCACCACTCATTTCGCTTCCCAGTACGACTGCGCCATGTCCATGCACCATCGTACAGTTGGTAATCGTAATATTTTCACATGGAATTCGCTCTTGTGTATCTTCAGTTCCTGCTTTGATCGCAATACAGTCATCGCCCACATCTATATTGCAGTTGCTAATACGAACATTGGAACAGGATTCAGGATTAATGCCATCCGTATTGGGGGAGTCCGCCGGGTTAAGAATGGACAAATTATCAATTGTAACGTTATAGCAAGCGATGGGGTTTACAGTCCAACTGGGGGAATTTTTTAACATAACATCTTTAATGGTAACCCGCTGACAACGGTCAAAGCTGATTAATTTGGGTCTCGGATACTGTAACTCCTCTGGATGATTGCGGTGCTTTTCCCACCACGGCTGACCATTTCCATCCAGCGTTCCGCTACCTGTAACTGAAATATTCTCAAGGTTCTGCCCATAAATGCATGACGCATGCACTTCCCGCTGAACGCCTTCCCATCTGGATTCTACTACAGGGTAATCAGCCAGTTCCGTACTGAAGGACAGAGTTGCGCCAGGGCTTACATGCAGCTCAATGTTACTTTTCAGAAAGATAGCACCTGTCAGATACGTCCCAGACGGAACAAAAACGGTTCCTCCTCCAGCATTGCTGGCCGCTTCAATGGCAGCCGCAATCGCTCCCGTAGCCAGCGTCGTGCCATCCTGAACTGCTCCATAATCTACAATGTTATACAATTGCATTTCGTTCTCTCCTGTCTTTATATTTTGTGAATGTTAGATCCATTTTGTATTGGAAAAGCATAAGCTGCCCCCGGATTTCAACATCCAAGAAATCATTCAAGGAGTCTGGGGGCAACAGCCATGCTCAACTATTATTTTTTCGTTTTCTTATACGCTTCCTCGTACTCAGCAGTAATCCGTGATCCACCGGAGTTTTTCCAGTTTTCTACGGCTGCTTTAAACCCGGCTTCGTCAAGCTCACCCATAATAAATTTGAAGGAGGCGTCGGTAATGATTTTCTCCAGCTCTGTTCCTTGCTCATTAGCGGTGACTGAATCCAGTGGAACGGTCGGGTCCAGAACAGCAAATTCATTATTTTCTCGGACTAATTCATTAGCCAGTTCCTTTTCTGGATTGGCATCTTTTAAGTTGTAGGTCACTTCACTTGGTCTGGAGCTTGAAAACGGCTGAACATCTGCTTGCCACAAATCTGTATTCGTAATTTTGAAGGCTCCATCTTTTTCGATCTTATAATGAGTGCCTTCTATACCGCCGGTCATATACATATATACATCTTTGTCAATTAAATCATCTACAAATTGCAGCAGTCTCTTCAACTCAGCTTCTGTTTTTACTTCGGATTTCGGAAATGCCAGCAAACCTCCTACCCCGCTTCCCTCAGACCATACGTGGTATTTGCCATCTCCATTCGAAATCTTGTTAACCGGTACCAGCTTCAGCCCCTTTTGTAAGCCTTGGGACAAGGTTCTGAGGTTAGAGATATCGATCATACCTGTATAAATACCTGCTTTACCTTGTGCAAATTGTTGTTGCTGGTCCGTTTTAGCGGTTACAGCAAAGTCTTTAGAGAGATATCCGTTTTTGTATAATTTATTGGAATACTTTAAGGTCTCCAAATATTGAGGAGTATCAAATTCCGGCGTAAATTTTCCGCTTTCATCTACTTTCCAGCCATTAGGTGTGCCAAAGTAGGAACTTAAAGTTTTGAAGCTGCTGTAGCGTAGATCCGATCTGTCAACAAACCCAGTCGTATCATTTTTTCCATTTCCATCCGGATCATCTTCTGTAAACGCTCTCGCAACTTCATACAACTCATCCAGTGTCGTCGGCACCTTCAGTCCCAAGCGATCCAGCCAATCCTGGCGAATGACCAGACCCGCCCGAGCCAGATTCTTCTGGAACGGAACGCCATACAGTACCCCTTCAATGGATGCGGCTTCCCGAACTTCAGGCGGGATTTTCTTCAAATTTTCATAATCATCCAAATACTTTCCTACATCCCAGAATAGCCCTGATTTCAAAGAGCTTCGTACTGAAGAATTTGTCATCATCGTCAGGGTCACCATATCGGCCAATTCGCCGGATGCAAGCGCGGTAGTGATTCTCTCTTCTTTGGAAGCGTCAGGCACCCAATTGAACGTGATTTTAGAATTGGTGTATTCTTCAATTTTGCTTTTGATCGTTTCTGTAGGCGGAGAAGCTGTATGCAATACGTTTAACCAGGTAAATTCCAGTTTGGACTTTGGATCATAGGTTTGGCCGCTTTGATCCTCAGCTCCCTTGTCACCGCAAGCAGCTAAAAAAACACTCATGACCATTAGTACAGCAAGAAGGCCCGATACTCCCTTTTTCGTCGTGATTCCCTTTTTCATCGTGTTTGCTCCTTTTCTGTTTATATATTTATGCCATATCTTCCTCTTTCACCAGAACCTCTCGCTCTATTTTGCTGAACACCTGATGCGTCATCCACATCACGAGATAACCCATAATACTTGCTCCGGCAAAAGTTAGAATTCCTGGGTACAAGCCTAGAATCAATGCAAAAAGCACGACAATTGCTACAAAAAGAACAAGCGTATATTGTAAATACGAAAATCCAATCACTATCGACATTTTGACCTTCAGTCCGATACCTTTCCAATCATAGTGAGCCAGCAGCGGGAAAATGTAGGCCAAAGAGATGAGATACAAAAAGGCTCCAATAAGCGTCACCACACGAACATACCAGGACGAGACGTTGACTATATCCACGTAGAGCACGTAACCCACAAGGCTGTAAAGCCCGCCAATGATTGCTGCTTCTTTAAAGCTTTCTCTAAAGTAACGTACAAACGTCGAGAAAATGGCGACTTCCTCATTGCCCCGAATCCACTGCCTTAAAATACTAAGCATAGCAACGGTTGCAGGCCCAACGCCTATAAAACCCAAGCCCAGAATCGTCGCAACCGTCCAAAGCAAGTTAAGGTAGACCAGGCGCAGCAGGCGCATGCACCATTTGTTCATGTTTTCTACAAACCGTACCATTTTGCATCCTTCCCGTCGTCATTAGTAAACGCCGTCTTCACCAAATTTCTTGGCCAGTCGATTGGAGCCCATAATCAGGATTAACCCTACTACACCTTTAAAAAGTCCTACCGTCGTACTGAAACTTAATTGTCCATTCTTTAAGCCCGCAGTATAAATGTAGGTGTCAAAGATTTCGGCAACCTCGCGGTTTAATGAGTTCAATAGCAGATACATATGCTCAAAGCCCAAATCCAACGTGCTACCGATCTTCAAAATTAATAATGTAATAATGACTGGGCGGATCGCAGGCAAGGTAACGTGCCATGTCTTTCTCAGGCGTCCAGCTCCGTCCATCTCTGCTGCCTCATACAATTGCGTATCTACCACGGTAATCGC
>NZ_WUDQ01000224.1:0-5691 GCF_009827695.1 Paenibacillus sp. OT2-17
CCTATACGCATTAATCAAGGGTTGGTAAAATCGTATTTCATACCAAAAGTCTCTATTTAACAGGAATCTAATCTCTTTCAAAAAGGGAGGTGATATACCTGTGGTAGAGATTTTTTGTGTTCTAGCAATTGTTCTCCGTTCATAGAGTTGAAGTATAAGAGATTTCCGCAGCAGATAGGAACCCTATGTTCCGAATATAAAGCGGGTTTCGACGGGACGAAGGAGGACAAGGCTCAGATGAAAAAAATTCAGACCTGGAACGTCGGAAGATGGAGAAGAAAGGGTATCGAAATTTTGGCGATGGGACATACGCTTGTGCTGCTGATCATGGGCTCGGCGCTTTTATTTGTCGTTTTGGGGCTAGGGGGATTGGCAGAAAATCGTCTACAAACATCTCCTGTTTCTTCGATGAAAGGATTGGCAGGTTCGGTGTCTAGCGGTTTTTTTGCGGATATGCTAGGTATGGAAGTACCTCATTTGGCACAAAAGAAGCAGCAATCTTCGTTGTCGGGTGAACAATGGTCGCCTTTTGTTTTTCAGATGCTTACAGGTATTAATCCGCAGGATCCCAAAAGTCTCATTTCTCGTGAGATTCCTGGCATGTCTGCGGGAGCGCCTGTCTTGCTGCGCAAGGGTTCGGGGAACACAAAGGTAGAGGGTCCTACGGATTATCAGCCCGATCAGGAAACGACGGATGCACATGGTGGCTTAGATGCATCTGAGAACCCACCGACTACTACGCCGGATATTCCGACAACACCGCAAACAGATCCGGTACGTGAGGATCATCCAGGTGATACGGTCAAAGGGGACAAGCGTATATTAATCTACCATTCTCATCCCAGAGAAGCATATAACCCACTACTCAGCAAAACCAGTTCCAACCCCAATTCAGGTTCTAAATCAGCCAATGTGTCAAGGGTAGGGGACTTCGTAAAGAAGAGGCTGGAAAAGCAAGGGATATCCACACTGCATGTAAACAAGGATTATGCCACTACAGTTCAAAATTACAATTGGAACTATTCCTATAAATATTCACGCGAAACAGTCAAGGAAGCTTTAGCTGGAAATAAAGGTTTAACTTATTTGCTTGATATTCATCGAGATTCACAACGTCACGGAAAAACAACAGCAACCATTAATGGACTCTCTTATGCCAAGGTGTATTTTATTATCGGACATGACAACAAAAATTGGCGCGAAAATGAAGCTTTTGCTGCTCGTATTCATGAAAAGCTGGAAAAATCGTATCATGGCGTATCACGTGGTGTATGGGGGAAAGATGGTGGCAAAGGCAACAACGGTGAATACAATCAAAGCTTATCTTCGCATAGCATTTTAATTGAAATCGGGGGTATTGACAACACCGAGGAGGAGTTGAAACGCACCTCAGACGTTTTGGCGGACATGATCGGTGAAGTGTATTGGGAAGATCAGAAAGCTCAGAAAGCGGGCACTAACGTATCGGATACAAAAAAGAGCAACAGCGGCAATTAAATGAGGTAGCGGTAAGGGGGGAAGGTAATGTCTGGACATTTTCGTAATAAAGCACTTGGATTTGTATTGCTCATGGGGGCAGGTATTCTACTGGGTATGCAACTGGCAGGATCTGGCCTGCGTTCAGTGTATGGACCGGAATGGAACGGGGATACGATTCAATCGGTAAATCAACAGAAAGTCGGATATGAACAGACGGTTATTGAGGATACACCCGCAGCTAACGCTCGTGCATATAGCGGTACGTATAGCACAAGTGGAAATGTTAAGGTTGAGCCGAAAACGGGAGCGGGTATAAATGAAGCTAGTGGAAGGGAAGAAAATGAGGAGCAGACGGAACTCGGGGCATCCAGGTGGTATTCGACGACTGCGCAGCATGTCAATACTCAGGACCTGGAGACACCGCGTGAACTGTTAGCCGTCAAGGGACAACAAGCTTCGGTGGATACCATGGCGGACAAAACGGCTGGGCTGCTGCAAAACCTATCAAGACAGGGGATTCGATGGGTTGTGTCTGTTTTTGACGGAGTGACAGAATAGAAATATTGCTGACCCCCTATACAACTGCTATAATAAGCTGATTGACACTAGGCATTGTGTGGGGGTAAGGCATGACTGACATATTGGCAAGACAACGTAAAATTCGGAACTTTAGTATCATTGCACATATAGACCACGGTAAATCCACGCTGGCTGACCGGATTTTGGAATACACCGGTGCACTCACATCCCGTGAAATGCAGGAGCAAGTGCTTGATCAGATGGATCTGGAACGGGAGCGCGGGATTACAATCAAGCTCCAGGCAGTGCGACTCACTTATAAGGCCGATGACGGCGAAGAGTACATTTTGAATCTGATTGATACACCGGGACACGTCGATTTTACCTATGAGGTTTCCCGAAGCTTGGCGGCCTGTGAAGGGGCCTTGCTAGTTGTAGACGCGGCACAGGGTATTGAAGCACAGACATTGGCTAACGTATATTTGGCGTTGGACAACAATCTGGAAATTCTGCCGGTGCTTAACAAAATTGATTTGCCAAGTGCCGATCCTGAACGGGTGAAGCAGGAAATCGAGGATGTTATCGGCTTGGATACGAGCGAGACTGTCCACGCATCGGCCAAAGCTGGAATCGGTATCAAGGAAATTTTGGAACAGGTGGTCAGAAGCGTACCTGCTCCGCAAGGGAATCCGAATAATCCGCTGAAGGCGCTTATTTTCGATTCGCATTATGATCCATATAAAGGCGTTATTGTGTATGTCCGCGTCGTAGATGGTAGCATCAAGGCAGGTTCCAAAATTAAAATGATGGCAACTGACAAAACGTTTGAGGTTATTGAAGTTGGTGCTTTCATGCCACGTATGAGCATCGTGGACGAGCTGAACATCGGTGATGTTGGTTTTATCGTTGCTGGTATCAAGCATGTGGGTGATACGCGTGTCGGGGATACGGTGACAGATGCAAAAAATCCAACATTAGAACCGATGCCAGGCTATCGGAAAATTAATCCGATGGTATATTGCGGTCTGTATCCAATCGAAACATCGGAGTATAACGATCTGCGTGAGGCGCTTGAAAAGCTACAACTGAACGATGCTTCGCTCAGCTTTGAGCCAGAAACATCAAGCGCGTTGGGTTTTGGCTTCCGTTGTGGATTCCTTGGTCTGCTTCATATGGACGTTATTCAGGAACGGATTGAACGTGAATTTAACATTCCACTGATTACAACGGCACCAAGCGTTATTTACCGCATAAAGTTGACGAATGGGGAAACGATCCAGATCGACAATCCATCGAATTATCCGGAAATCGGACGGATTGAACATGTGGAAGAGCCCTATGTAAGAGCAGGTATTATCGTCCCTAATGATTACGTAGGTACGGTGATGGAGCTTTGTCAAACCAAACGTGGTGAGTACGTAAATATGGAATACTTGGATACGACACGGGTAACCATTACGTATCAAATTCCGTTGTCTGAAATCGTATATGATTTCTTCGATCAGCTTAAATCAAGTACCAAAGGTTATGCTTCCTTTGATTATGAGATTTCAGGCTATCGCCAGTCCAACCTGGTGAAAATGGATATCTTGTTGAATGGCGAGCAGGTCGATGCGCTGTCGTTCATCGTGCATAGAGATCGGGCTTATCATCGCGGACGTATTATCTGTGAGAAGCTGCGCGAGCTAATCCCGCGTCAAATGTTCGAGGTGCCAATCCAGGCATCTGTGGGAACAAAGGTCGTGGCGCGTGAAACCGTTAAGGCGATGCGTAAAAACGTCTTGGCCAAATGCTACGGCGGCGATATTTCCCGTAAACGGAAGCTGCTTGAAAAGCAAAAAGAGGGCAAGAAGCGTATGAAGCAGGTCGGTAACGTAGAAGTACCACAGGAAGCATTTATGGCGGTACTGAAAATAGATGAGTAAAGCTGCTTGAAGTATTCGTCCATTCTTTCATGGGGCATTTGCCGTGCATGGAGAATGGACGTTATTTATTTGAGCAAGCTATCCAGAGATGGAGTATTTGTTATCTCAGTTGCAAAAATAGTATAACAACAGTATCTTTAGCGTATTTCTAAAGATACTTTACTCTTACTGCAACACCTACATCACAAAAAATGACCGATGGTGGTGGGCAGCAGCAGAGTGGATGGAATCGTTCTGAAGAAGCGTTAGCGTTCGCCTTTATCCCCGGATTTTACCCTATTAAGTTTATTTACAAAGAAAAAATCCGGGGGTAACAGCGATCGGAAGAATGATCCATTCACTGAGCGTTCTCCCCCCTCTTCGCCATTTTTTTCAATCACCACACACTGAATTGACAAGGAGGATCGGTATGACCGCATCCATACAAAAACATGAACATTCATCCGCGCCTCAAGCGGTTTACCTGCATATACCTTTTTGCACGAATAAATGCTTTTACTGTGATTTCAACTCTTATGTGCTCAAGGATCAACCTGTTATGGAATATCTGTATGCACTGGAACGGGAGATGGAACATACAGTCAAGCTTCACCCGCCAGGAGAGATTAAAACCATTTTTGTCGGGGGCGGAACACCAACTACCCTAAACCCGAAAGAAATGGAATATTTCCTGAAGAGCGTCCGAACCTATTTCCCAAATTGGGCGGAAGATATTGAGTTTTCCATGGAAGCCAATCCAGGCACCACTGATTTTGAAAAACTCTCTGTGATGAAGGAAGGCGGCGTCAATCGACTGAGCTTTGGTGTGCAGGCTTTTCAGAATGAGCTACTCACAGGCATAGGTCGTATTCACAGTACAGATGACGTATATCGTAGTTTGGAAAACGCCCGTAAGGTCGGCTTGGACAACTTGTCGATTGACCTGATGTTTGGTTTGCCGAATCAAACGGTGGACATGCTGCATGAAAGCGTGAGTAGAGCACTAGAGCTGGAGCTTCCTCATTACTCTATCTACAGCTTGAAGGTTGAAGAAAACACACTCTTCCATACGCTGTACCAGAAAAATCAGCTGCCACTTCCACATGAGGATGACGAACTGGAAATGTATTTACTCCTCATGCGTCGCATGAAAGAAGCGGGGTATGAGCAGTATGAGATTAGCAATTTCGCAAAACCAGGTTTGGGGAGCAAGCACAACATGACCTATTGGCGAAATGAAGACTATTACGGTCTCGGCGCAGGGGCACATGGATATGTTGGCAGAGAGCGTCATATGAACATTAAGGGTATTAACCCTTATGTGGAGGCTAGTCGTAATGGTTTGCCACGTCTGGATAGCTTTGAGGTGCCAGCGGCGGAAGCTATGGAGGATTTTCTTATGGTCGGTTTGAGAATGCTAGAGGGCGTTTCTAAGTCCCGCTTTGAAGCTCAATTCGGTCAGGCGCTAGAGGATACATTTACTGCTCCTCTCGGAAAAATGCTTAATGCCGGGTTAATCGAATCAATTGAGGACGGTTATCGCTTGAGTGAACGCGGCATTTTATTCGGAAATGATGTATTTGCAGAGTTCATCGGTTCTATCACGGTAAATTCATAAGTCGTAGGCTTCAGTACAGTACGTTTCAACTTTATAAGCTGGGACGATCATTTTATAACACCATTCTGTCATAGCAGGGTAAATGGAGTATTGCGATTCTATGCGTTATGTTGTATATTTATTCATTATATGCGGCAAGCGGCAGGAGGAGAGCAAGATGGCTTCAGTGTG
>NZ_WUDQ01000225.1:0-5659 GCF_009827695.1 Paenibacillus sp. OT2-17
GCGGCCATGAGGCCGCTACGAAGGATTGAGCAGCCAAGTTGTAGACCTCATCCGGGTCGGACTGACGGACGGCTTCGATCAATGAAGCCAGATCGGTCATATCACCGGAAAGCCAGTGGATGTCATTCTGGATATGCGCTACATTTTCAAAGTTCGGTGTGCTGGTTCGTCTGCGCACCCCGTACACCTCATAATCCTTGGACAGCAGCAACTCAGCCAGATAGGACCCGTCTTGTCCGGTAATCCCTGTGATCAGCGCTTTTTTCATTCCCATTCCCCCACCGTTTTTTTATTGTTCAACCAGATCCAGACCTTGAAATGCCTGATACACAGACTTTAATCCCTCTTCTAGTGAAATACGCGCCGACCAACCCAGCTCGGAAATTCGGGATACATCTACCAACTTACGCGGCGTTCCATCAGGAGCGGAGGTGTTAAAGGTAATTTCTCCCTCATAGTCGACTACATTCTTCACTCGTTCAGCCAGCTCACGAATAGAGATATCCTCACCTACGCCGATATTTACAATTTCATTTCCCTCATAATTGTTCATCAGGAACAGACAGGCTTCAGCCAAATCATCAGAATGAAGAAATTCTCGCCGCGGCGTACCTGAGCCCCATACTTCGACAGTCGGAGATTGATTCAGCTTGGCTTCATGAAACTTGCGGATGAGCGCAGGCAGCACATGAGAGGTCTGGAGATCAAAGTTGTCGCCCGGACCGTATAAATTCGTCGGCATCACAGAAATAAACCGGGTTCCATACTGACGGTTGTAAGACTGACACATTTTAATCCCGGCAATTTTAGCAATTGCATAGGCCTCATTAGTAGGCTCCAGTTCACCTGTAAGCAGATATTCTTCCCGCAACGGCTGCGGAGCAAATTTAGGATAGATACAGGTAGAGCCGAGGAATAACAGTTTGCCTACATTCGCCCGGTATGCCGCATCAATCACATTCGTTTGTATAAGCAGATTGTCACGGATAAAATCAGCCGGATATTCGTTATTCGCCAAAATCCCACCAACCTTGGCCGCTGCCAGAAATACATAATCCACAGGCTCTGTTTCAAAAAAATGATCTACTGCCTCTTTATTGCGTAGATCCAGCTCACGGCTTGTGCGAGTAATAATATGACGGTAACCCGCATCCTGAAGCGCTCGGACAATAGCGGAACCCACCAGTCCGTTATGCCCTGCTACATATATGTTGGAATGAAGATCCATACTTATCCCCTACCTTCTTCGTGAAAATGAAAGACTTTAATACGCATCCTTGGAGCCTAGCAGCACACGAAATGTTTTCAGCATAATGATCATATCTGTGCGGAAACTGCGTCTGGATATGTACTCCAAATCCAGTTCTACCATCTGGTTAAAGCTTAGATGATTACGACCGCTGATCTGCCATAGACCAGTGCAGCCCGGTGTAACCGTCAGACGCAGCTTATCCCTCACTGTGTAATCATGGACTTCTCTTGGCAATGGGGGTCTGGGTCCTACCAGACTCATCTGCCCACGTAGTACATTGAACAGTTGTGGCAGCTCGTCGATGCTCGTTCTGCGAAGAAAGCGACCCACACGGGTAATTCGGGGATCGTCCCGCATTTTGAACATCGCACCCTCAATTTCATTTTCCACCAGCAGTGCAGACAATCTGGCTTCGGCATCAGACACCATAGAACGAAATTTGATCATGCGAAACGGCCGCTCGTTTTTTCCAATACGTACTTGATAAAATATTGCACTTCCTTTTGGGTCCTCCAGCTTAATCAGCAAAATGACAAGCAGAAATACCGGGCATAGCACGATGATTCCAATGAAAGACAATATAATATCCATGCTTCGCTTCACGAACGGGTATACGTTCCATCCTTGCCGCCGTTCAAGCCCATGAGCAACCGAATAAACATCCACTGACGCGCCCAGCACTTCGGCCTCGTTCGAGCGGGAAGAAGACACGTCTCATCACCTCGCTCCTTATTGATAAGTATTATTTATACATTGTTAAAAGAATTTTATATACTATCATTTTCCTCCTTTTTATTCATGTCAGATTGCGTTCCTCCATCCCCCGCTCGGCGCGGGTATTCGAACGCTTCACATTATTAAGTACTACACCCAGAATGCGCGCCTTTACTCTTTCCAAATTCGC
The DNA here is from genome assembly GCF_009827695.1 of Paenibacillus sp. OT2-17. Taxonomy (NCBI): domain Bacteria; kingdom Bacillati; phylum Bacillota; class Bacilli; order Caryophanales; family Paenibacillaceae; genus Paenibacillus; species Paenibacillus sp. OT2-17. Next base: position 2,157 of record NZ_WUDQ01000225.1, read on the forward strand.
TTTTGCTTTCTTGACGATATCCTTTTTGACTTTCCCTGCCTGCACCACCAGAATGACTCCGTCACACATAGCGCTTATAATTAAGCCATCCGGAAAGGACAGCAACGGCGGCGTATCCATTAAGATCACGTCATAATGTTCTTTTAGGTCAACCAGCAGAGCATTCATTCTGCGGGAACTGAGCATCTCGGACGGATTGGGCGGGTTCGGTCCGGCTGTAATTGCATGCAGATGGTCAATCCCGGTTTCCTGAACCACATCCTGCCATGCCTGTTGATTGGCAAGCACCCGTGTCAGCCCCGTGTGATTACGCAAACCAAACATATGGTGCAAAGAGGAACGACGCAGATCCATATCCATAATCAGCACCTTTTTCCCCTCTTGCGCATAGGTTACAGCCAAATTGCTAATCGTGACCGTTCTACCTTCACCCGCCTGAGCGGACGCCACCATCATAACCTCAATCGGCTCGTCTATAGAAGAAAACTGGATGTTAGTACGAAGCATGCGGTACTCCTCCGAAACGGAAGACTGAGCATGTAGGGATGTAACGAGCTGATTATTGATTAATCGCGGCATATTGCCCTTCACCTACCTGTTTAGGAGTTGTAGTGGAGCTGTCGGAGCGTTTATCTTCTTTTTTCATTTTCGTAATCAGGGATAGGGTAGGCAGACCGAGTTCTTTTTCAATATCCTCTTCATTCTTAAATGTATCATCCAGTACCTCCAGCAAAAACGCCAAGCCTATTCCCAACAATAAAGAGGTGGCAAAAGCAATAAATATCTGTATAGCGGGATTACTGTTCACGGGAACTGCTGGATCATTCAGACTGGCTTCGCTTAGGATGGTGACATTGTCCATTTTCATGATAGAGGGGATTTGCCGTTTGAATACTTTGGCTACCGCATTGACGGTTTTCACAGCCTTCGTATACGATAAATCGCGGATTGTTACATCCATGACCTGTGAATCACCTGCGGTGTTCACACTTAATTTTGACGCCAAAGCTGACGGAGTGACCTTAAGGTCGGGGAAGCTGGCGACCACCTGATCCATAATCGCCGAGGAGATCATAATTTGCTTATACGAGTTCGTTAAGGCTATATTCGTTTGAACTACACTGTAATCAACGACACCTGCACGATCCGGTCGTGGCGTCTGGTTGATAATGAGCTTTGCGGTAGCTTCGTAAATCTGCGGGGTAAAATATACATTTTTTATGCCCACTACAGTACATACCAGCAATACGATGCTACCAATCAACCACATTCTTTTACGGATCAAACGGATGTACTCTTTCAACTGCACAAGACCAGTCCTCCCTGATTGACTTGTTTTCGATGCAATAACGCTTGTACTGATCCTCTGCATAACGGGGAAAAGAACGATGCATGACCCTCTAATCTATAGTAAAATGTTGTATAATAGCGCATAGAAGGTCCAGCCAGCGAATAAGCACAAAATGCTCAATCATCGGTGGCCTCTTAGGGTATATAAACGAAGACATAAGTGAAAACTATGAAATAAAGATACGTTATGTAACTTACATAACTAATTTATGATACAAATCGTATCTTGTCAAGCGTAAAATTGCTTTTTTACCTTTCTTAACCTTGCCTTCAGGAGGAAAAACAGATGAATTATGGCACCCGCATCGCTGAATTACGAGAACATAAGGGATTAAAACAAGAGGAACTAGCGCAATCCCTCGGAATTACGCGGGCAGCTCTTTCTCACTATGAAAAAAATAGGCGCAAGCCAGATTTTGAGATCCTGACCAAGCTCGCTGATATTTTCGGGGTAACGATTGACTACTTGGTGGGACGTACGAGCCATCCGGCGGCAATATTGGATTCAGATGTGAGGGAATTTGTGGACCAGCTTGAACTGTCCGACGAGGATATTCTGCGACGTTTCAACCTGACCATTGACGGACGCACCTTGTCTGAGGAAGAAGCCAAACGTTTTATTGCATTTGTCCGAATGGAACGAATGATGGAATAAAGAACGCGGCCGACTGCCTTACGTCTCAATCAAGTAAGACCAGCCGTTGGAATTTACACGCGCTTGTCCTTCCGGTATGTGGTTTCATCAGTGTCGCTTTCTAGCCATTCTGGTATCGTGATACCACATTGGAGCAAGATGTCCCGGATGTCCAAGTGGATGGCAGCTTTGTCTGCTTTCTGTACGTTGTTTCGAAAAAGAGGGTTGTTCACCCCTAATTCTGTCTCCTTGTTCATTCAGCACTAACCTCGCTTTATTATTCTTGGTCACCGGAAAGAGATTTCCCACAAACCATGTATGTATAGTCATGAACAAAACTATTATATATGAATACATACCTGCAATGTTGTCGTCTTATGACGAGAATATAAAAGGATTTTCTTATTTTTTTCTTCATTATACGTAAAGTATTGGCAAATCAGAACGATTTTCCAACAAAAAAGAACCTGTCAGGTCCTATTTTCTCCTGATAGGTTCTTTTTTGTTTTAATTCGAAATGATGTTAGGTATTCGTTATCTAAGGTCCTATATACATTCCGATCTAATATTAAGCGACCTCGGCTGCCTGGGAAACCTGAGTGCCTCCGGTCGCCCGAACTTTGTAGACATAATGGCCTCCGGCTTTTACTGTGCGGTCTGTATACGTGCTTCCCGCTACTTGCGAGGCGATCACCTGATAGGCCCCGTCGGTCCCGTCAGCACGCAGCACATCATAGGAAGATACGCCTTCTGCCTGAAGCCAATTAATCTTTACTGCCCCATCCTGAACAGAGGCAGCCTTCACCCCTGTTGGAGCTGAAGCTGCGGTTTGATCTGTACTTTTTAATTCCAAAATATATTGTACCGCTTCGCCAGGACCCAGCTTTTCTTCAAAATCAAGAGCAGGAGAAGCCTTGAGCCCTGATATGGAACGTTGTGCCTGACTGTAAGTAGAACCTGCTCCAAAACGTTCACCCATGTACAAACCGGCTTTCGGCATCGTTACCCGTACACGAACTGTCTGCGTGGTAGCTTCGAAATTCACTAGATTCACCAGCAATTTGTCTGAAGTAGCGCCGCTACCTGCCAGCGGTTTAAGCTTGGACGTATCCACCGCACGAACATACACCATCTTATCCTTGGTATCCTCTGGATTCAGCACTGTATAAGTCAGAGGTTTTCCATGGGTGGCATAGGCTAAGCTCAAGCGTCTCATGATCTTAACGCGGGTGTCCTGTCCTTGCCCGAACGGATAAATTTCTGTGTTGGCCGGGTTATGACTTTGCAGATCGAAGCCTGTTTTAAACAGCGTATAATCTTTATAAAAAGCAGCGTGCTGGATAAACATATCGGCAAACCCAATTTGCGAACGCATAATCCGGTCGAATGCAGCTGCTTGTGGCTGACTAGCCCCGTAATCTGGATTGTCTCGATGCGTATCATTGGTACCGAACTCTGTGTTCAGCATCTTTTTCGCCAGTCCATTGCTCGAACCGCCGAAGGTTTTCAAATTTTGGAC
>NZ_WUDQ01000226.1:0-5569 GCF_009827695.1 Paenibacillus sp. OT2-17
TGGACCTGTGGGACCCGGCGGTGCGCCTGGACCCGCAGGTGGACCAGGGCCACAAGGGCCTCCCGGACCTATCGGCGCCGCTGGACCTATCGGAGCGCCCGGACCTGTTGGCCCTGCCGGGCCCGTGGGGCCTGCGGGGCCCATTGGAGCGGCTGGACCTGTTGGCGCCGCCGGGCCTATCGGCGCCGCTGGACCGGAAGGCCCGGCCGGACCTGTCGGCGCTACAGGTGCTGCGGGCCCTGCCGGGGGTGTGACAGGCGCCACGGGCGCTACGGGCGCGGATGGATTGGTCGGGCCAGCCGGGGCCATAGGGCCTGCTGGAGCCACGGGTGTTACGGGCGTTACAGGGATTACCGGAGCCACCGGCTCGGGAGCCATCATCCCGTTTGCTTCAGGAGGACCTGCTATACTGACAACTGTTCTTGGCGGAGTGGTAGGAACCACAAGTTTGATCGGCTTTGGGAGCTCAGCAACAGGTATTAGCCTCGTAGGCGGGGTCATAGACCTGACAGGTACACTTGTAGGACCTCTGATTAACTTTGCTTTTTCCGTACCACGGGATGGCGTAATTACATCTATTACTGGTTACTTCAGTACAACAGCTGCATTAACTCTCGTGGGTTCAACTGCGGCAATTACTGCCCAGCTGTTTAGTTCCCCAACACCTAATAACACTTTCACAGCAGTTCCGGGAGCTATCGTTACATTGGCCCCTCCACTGAATGGCATTGTTGCTTTGGGAACGACCTCTAGCGGCATTACTACTGGTTTGGCTATCCCCGTAACCGCACAGACTCGTCTGCTCCTTGTCTTCTCTGCAACAGCTACGGGACTTTCCCTCGTAAACACTATCGTAGGTTATGCAAGCGCAGGCGTTACCATTACCTGATCCAAGACGAAAAAAGGGCCCCACAGGATTGTTCCTGTCGAGCCCTTTTTATTTGTATTCCAACAGACGAACTAAACCGTTTCGAACGATATTTTTACTTCTTCTCCCTCTTCACAAACGGCGAACGTTTTAATTTGTCCGTGATCAGGCTCTTGAACGATGCCCGTCTGCAGATCAATTTTCCAGTCATATAAAGGATCATAGATATAATGACCAGATACTATAGCCTCTGTAAGAGGACCTCCTTTGGGATGAGGACTGCTATTTTCAACGGCATAAAGCTCATTCTCCGAAGTGCGGAAAACAGCAATTTCAGTACCTTTGATATGGATGGTACGCCCTATTCTGATCGGAAAATCCTTACTATGACCGACGACAAGCCATTCGGCATTTTTGATCATTTGCTTGATCGCTCCCTTCCTCAGGCATTTTAGATACAATTACACAATAGACGGGGTGACAACCTCGAATAAATTTTTGCGTGAATCCTCATCATTGATGATCTTTTTCCAAGGGTCTTCGACCTGTTGTAATGCAAATTCGATGCGTTCTACTAAAGCTTGTCGATGATCTGTATCATGAACGACAGCCTTCTGAATCTCCTCCAGACCGATCCGTTCCACCCACTCCGAAGTACGTTCCAGGTATTGTCCTGTTTCCCGGTAGAGTTGCATTACGCTTCCTACAATATCAATCAACTCGGCGTCGGTTTTTACTTTACAGAGTGAATCAGCCAACCGCGCTTTAATACCGCCATTACCACCGATAAAGATCTCCCAGCCCCCATCATTACCTACGATTCCGATATCTTTGGTACATGATTCCGCACAGTTGCGTGGACATCCATTAACCGCTAATTTGAATTTTGCCGGGAAATCCAGTCGTTCGAATTTCCGTTCCAACACTTCTCCCATTCCCATCGAGTCCTGTGTGCCAAACCGGCAAAATTGTGATCCAACACAGGTTTTAACTGTACGAAGTGACTTCGCGTAGGCATATCCCGACGGCATATCGAGTTCTTCCCATACTTTAGGCAGATCCTCTTTACGGACACCGATCAAATCCAGCCGCTGTCCTCCTGTTACTTTAACGACCTTAACGTTGTATTTAAGAGAAACATCTGCTATCTTCTTCAAATCTTCTGGGGTCGTTACACCACCGTACATTCTAGGAACAACTGTAAACGTTCCATCCTTTTGAATGTTCGCGTGCAATCGCTCATTTACAAAACGGGAATCTCCCTCATTTTCATAGGTATCCGGGTTAATCATTCCCAGATAGTAATTCAGCGCTGGCCGACATTTGGAGCATCCTTCATCATTATGCCAACCCAGTACATTCATAACTTCACGCGTTGTTGTCAGCCCTTTGGTTTTGATCGCTTCCACAATCTCGTCCCGACTCAAAGTTGTGCAGCCACATATTCCTTGCTTGGCTGACGTCTTGAAGCTGTCTCCAAGAACGTACTGCAGAATTTGCTCTACAACCGGCTTACACCCTCCACAGGAACGCGTTGCTCCGGTACATGCCTTAATTTCATCGACTGTGGTCAGTCCATTATCATTAATCGCATCCACAATCGTCTTTTTGGTTACACCGTTACAGCCACAGACAATTTCGTCATCAGCCATCGTTTCAGCGGATAATGATTTCGCCCCGTCCTTGCTGCATCCAGTACCCATGATCTGTCCATATATCTCATCTGTCATCAATGTTTGCTGACGCACATATTTTTGAAGGCTAGCAGATTCGCTCACATCGCCAAACAGTACAGTTCCAACAATCTTATTTTCACGAAGCAGCACTTTTTTGTATGTGCGCTTCCACTCATCCTTTGCCACAATCACCGTATGTTCAGGCTGGGTTATGAATTCGCCAGCTGAGAAAACATCCACCCCTGAAATTTTGAGCTTGGTGGAAACCACCGATCCCATATAACCTTCAGTATCCGCACCTGCCAAATGTTTGGCAATTACACTCCCCTGTTCAAACAGCGGAGCTACCAAGCCGTAACAGGTTCCGCGGTGTTCAACACATTCCCCTACAGCATATACATCCGGCACGGAGGTTCTCATCAAATCATCGACTACAATACCACGGTTCGTTTCCATACCACTTTGCACAGCCACCTGAATATTAGGTTTGATCCCGACGGCCATAACGACCAAATCCGCTTCCAGCTCGCTTCCGTCTGAAAACCGCAGTCCTTGTACCCGATCTTGACCGTACACCTCCGCAGTTTGCATTTGCATAGCAAACTTGATTCCCTGGCGTTCTAGTTCTGTTTTCAGCATCGCAGAGGCTTCCCGGTCCAGCTGGCGTTCCATCAAATCCTCCATTAAATGAACGACCGTAACATCCATACCCAGGTTGACCAAGCCTTTAGCTGCTTCCAGCCCCAATAGGCCTCCACCAATGACAGCTGCCTTTTTAAAGGTCTTTGCTGCCTCAAGCATTGCCGAGCAATCGGCGATATCTCTGAAACCGATGACACCCGGTAATTCTTTACCCGGAATAGGCAGAATAAATGATTGTGAACCAGTAGCTACCAAAGCTACATCGTAATCAATTTCCAGTCCGTCTTCGGTGCGAATCTTCTTGTTCTCACCGTCAATGCTTTTCACCATTTTTCCTGTATATAAAGTAATCCCTTGATCCGCGTACCATTGCAAATCGTTCAGTATGATATCATCAATCGTTTTACTACCTTCCAACACATAAGAGAGCATGATCCTGTTATAGTTCGGATGCGGCTCATTTCCCAGGACCGTAATTTCATACTTATCCGTTAATTTCAAAATTTGTTCGACCGTATTGATACCAGCCATCCCGTTCCCTATAACCACAAGTTTTTGTTTACTGTTTATCATATACCGGTTCCTCCATTCATTCGACGATGCTTCCTATCCGACGACATCTCCTACGTTCCTATGAATATTGCTTATGCTTCTATTTTAATGCAGCAGATAGAGCTATATGTGATTAGAATCACAATGTAGTTCAAATTAAAAATATTTAGGGATTTCCCTATTCTGCTTCAAGGGATAAAGGTAAGCAGCTGAAATTGAGTTAAAAAAAAGGACCAGCTAGCTGGTCCCTTAGTTTAATTTATGAATGATGGACTTTGACTCAAATGGGAGAAATATTCAGCAACTTCCCGTGCAGCCCGGGATGGACGCCAGCCGCGATTTTTTCCATCTGTGTACTATGAACCATAAGAAATTTATTTTTCTTAGTCAGCAGTAGGTTCCCCCGGCTACCTTCTCCCGCTTCAAGTGGCATATTCGTTCCTGCCGGAAGGATCACAATCGTCAAATATCCTTCACTGTCAACTTTACAGGGAGCATAATGAAGTGTCGTTGAATATATCTCGACAACCGTGTTTTTAGGCTGAAAAAACACCTGAACATTTGCACTGTCATAGGAATTGTCCTCAATGTCCTGTACTCTGCCGACAAGATGAATACAGTCTGTAGCGGCAATCACCACCTCGCTGCCCTGATGATATTCCAGCCCGGTCAGACCCGTATTCTGACCTGCGCAAAAACCAGCCTGAATTGGAAGTTGGCCGTACACCTCATCTTGAATCCGGTGAATTACACCGAAGTCTTCGAGTTCTGCGACCGAAGGTACATAATGGTTTCCCTGATCGGGTACGCTGGTCGTTTCTTTTGCATACTTGATAAGCTCTGTGGTATTAAAATGAGGCAGCAGCCTTCCATACGGGCGGAATGCTTCGCTCATTACCTCATAAATAACCAAAGGTGCATTGATTTGATTTAGTCTTTCCGTAGTCTTCATAGCTTGACCTCCAGCAATGAATCTCCTGTGTACACTCGGTTATTTCCCAGCACCTTAACGTCAGAGTATTCGGCTGTATTCGTCACAATAATCGGTGTAGTCATGTCATAGCCCAGAGCTTTAATTGCTCCAATATCAAACTCGACCAGCAGTTGACCTTTGGTAACCCGATCCCCTTCTGAGATATGCGTTTTAAAATGCTGTCCTTTCAACTTGACGGTGTCCATACCGATGTGAACCAAGATCTCCGTTCCTCCATCCGATACAATACCAATCGCATGGCCTGTACGGAAGGCATTAGCTATAGTTCCGTTGAATGGAGAGAGCAGTTTGCCATCCTCAGGCACAATAGCAACGCCTTTACCCATGGCTCCAGTAGAGAACACTTCATCAGATATCTCGGATAACGGTTTGACAGTACCCGTCAGCGGGCTGGAAATATTCTCGTTCGTTAGCGCAGGAGCTGGGGTTGCAGCTTCTTTCTTCTCTTCATGGACTGCAATCATTTCTGTTTCCATGGAATCATTAAATCCAAAGAAATACGTAGTAATGGCTGTGAATATATAAGCTACTATAATGGCAATTACAAATCCGGCAAATCCTGTGCCGAAGAATATCGGCAGGGATGCCAAGCCCGGTATACCTGGAGCAATCGCCACGGAACCCGCCGCACCTGTGATTGCCCCGGCGATAGCGCCCCCGATAATAGCCCATACGAACGGTTTTTTGTAGCGGATACTAATCCCGTAGATGATCGGTTCCGTGATGCCAAACAAACCTGTTATCGCTGCAGGCCCGGCAATCGCTCTCACTTTTGGATTTCTGGTTTTAAGGAATACACCCAGTGCCGCACCTGCTTGTGCAAAGTTAGAAGGCGCA
>NZ_WUDQ01000227.1:0-5522 GCF_009827695.1 Paenibacillus sp. OT2-17
CATTGTGGGAGGCTATATGTGGGTACAGACATTTGGTTTTTTGTAGAGAAAAGGTACTTCAGAGACGAATGTGAACAGATTGATGGTACTTGGAGAAAAATCAAAAAGAGTAAGCAAGAATTAAATGATACTGCTACTTGGTTAAGTGTAGATAAGTGGACTGTTAATCCTTATTACTATCTGTATCCAGAACACAAGACTTCTAAATTGAAACCAAGTGATCCTTATGAATTTTACAGTGGGGATAGAAACTATGATTTATTTAGTATTCTATCGAATACTAGGAATGATCATAATCTAAAGTTTATATCTTTGCCAAGAGGTCTTCCAGTGGATATTTCCCCTCAATTGAGTGAAGTTGCATTCGAGGATAAAGATGATTTTTATGACCACAGTTGGCTATTATTGAAGGATTTAATTAATTTTAAATGGGATGAAAATTATTATTGTGATCAATTTATGGAATACAGAAATATTATGAATACATGTTCGAACTTCATCAATGAAACAATTCCAAAATTATTGAAATTAGGGAATGCTGAAGATGTAAGAGTGATTTTCTGGTTTGGTTAGGACAGAATATTCGTCTTATTTATCAGGTGAGTTATGTGGGATTAGAAGATGTTAGTAGCTCAAAAAAATGTGGTGGATATCCTATACTTAATATTCAACTGCATCTCCTTACGGAGCCTAGGTCTGCGAGAAGGAGTCTCGAAAAAGGATTTTCAGCAGACAACCCCTTTGGGGGAGCGTGAATACAAAAACGTTATCCTAAATAATTGCAATTTGAAAAAAGGAGCGTGATACCATGAATGAGAAGTCACGGTTACTAGAGGAGTTCAAAGAATGGATCGGTTTTGTTTCTGAGATTCGTGAAATGGATTGGCAAATAACGATTGCTGAAGGTAAATGGTCAGTTCAGGATGTCGTAAGTCATATACTGCTGTGGGATAAATACTTTTTTGAAGCAGCAATAAGTCCCATATTAAACAATACACCTTTGACATTAACACATATGGATTTTGAACAATTTAATCAGGATGCTATTGAATATGGAAAAACAAAAACGAAAGAAGAATTAATTAAAATGACTATTCAGTACCGTAACATGATATTGGAGAGTATAGAGAGTTTTGAAGACGATAAGTTTACTAAAGAATATGCTAACGGGAAGTTTACTGTAATATCATATTTAAGAGATTTTATCTGGCATGATCAACATCATATCAGACAGATTGATGAACTTAAAAGAAAAGCTATGTGAGTATATAGGCGGGTGAATCATATGGGGGATTATTGGAACAAAAGATTTACTGAAGAAGGGATGATTTGGGGTTGTGAACCAAGTCAAACTGTAACCCAAGCTATAGATTTGTTCAAAAAGAATAATGTACATGATATTTTGGTTCCTGGTGCTGGATATGGAAGAAATACGAAGGCGTTCTCTTCTTATTTTCAGGTTGATGGAATTGAGATATCTAGTTCAGCTATAAATCTAGCAAAAGAATGGGACTTAAAAACGAATTTTATTCAAGAATCGGTATTAGAGTTTAGTACAAGCCAAAGGTATGATGGAATATATTGTTATGATTTATTGCATTTATTTTTGTTAGAGGACCGAAAAAAACTGATACAGAATTGCGTGAAGCATTTGAAGGAATTGGGAGTAATGTATTTCACATGTTTTTCTGATTGTGATTTTAATAATGGTGTGGGTAGGGAAATTGAAGAAGGAACATATGAATACAAGAAAGGTAAATATGCTCACTTCTTTACTGAAGAAGATTTAATAGAACATTTTAATGATTTGATTATACTAGAAACGGGTTCCATAAGAGAAACTCTGATATATGCAGAAAAAAAACAGAAAAAATATGAATTAAGATATATATTTGTTCAAAAGATTGGATAGCTATTATAAGAAGCAAGTAACTTCAACTACATCGTTTTATTGCTTCACTCAGCTCAAGTTGATTTTTTGTGCTTTTTGAACAAAGCAAATACACTGCCGTAAGCCTAATCGCTTAGGACAGTGTATTTGTCTTTAGAACCTGTATATCCGTTGAAAACTTTTTATTCCTCTCCGGTCGCCACCGGATTCTCCTCATAGCTGATCCAGTCGCTCCAGCTTCCCGGATATAAACGGACCTTACTAAATCCAGCTTCATTCAGGGCCAGTGCATTGGGACAGGCGGATACGCCAGAACCGCAATACACGATAATTTCTGCGTTTGGATCAAGGTCGGCAAAGTGCTGCTGCAATTGTTCCGCATTTTTAAAGCTGCCTTTTTCGTCCAATACTTCTTTCCAAAAGTAATTCACCGCACCGGGGATATGCCCCGCAGCTTGATCTATGGGCTCTTCCAGTCCCAGGTAGCGCGGCCGCTCTCTGGAGTCGATCAGTATAGGTGAAAAACCGATATAGGAGCCAACAGGAGCAGAATCTTCGGATATATGTTGTACTTCTTTCATACTTGTGAGCATTTGTGGCTGAACATTTGCCACAAAGGTCGAGGGAATGCGAATCGGCTGATCTGCCGTAACGGGGAATTTTGCTTCCTTCCAGGCACTGTAGCCTTCTTCCAGTACGTACACCTGCTCATGCCCGAGATAGCGCAGGAGCCACCAGAAGCGGGAAGCCATCATACCGCCTTGGTCATCATAAGCGACGATGCGTGAAGATGCGTTGATCCCGGCACGACTCAGACGTGCGGCAAGTGTATCCGCATCAGGTAATGGATGGCGACCACCATGCTCACCAAGAGGAGCAGTAAGGTCTTCTTCCAAATCGAAGTGAACCGCCCCTGGAATATGGTCTTCATTAAATTGAGTCCGTCCAGCCCCGGCTTGTCCGAGCAGGGAACGGCAGTCAGCAATGATCATGTCCGGCTCATACAATCGGGCCAGCAGCCAGCGTTTGGATACGATGGATTTCATAGAGGATTCCGCCTTCCTTTATTTAACAGTAAATTTAATCCGTTGAGTATGGTTTATGAAAATGGGGTAAATAAGTTAAGAGCTGGCCTTCAGGGGATGCTCAGTGTCGGGCAACTCACTTTGGTGGATGACTTTCTTTTTAAAATCCGCTCCGTATCGGATAAAAATCCATACCCCGAACAGGATGAAAAAGCCTGCACCAAATTGTAAAGTAGACAACCTTTCCCCGAGCAGCACCCAAGCTAGCAGGGAAGAAATAACGGGTTCGCCGAGTACCGCCATCGACACCGCGGTGGCGTTAATGTATTTGAGCAGCCAGTTAAACAGGTAATGTCCGAACAGCGTAGGCACAATGGCAAGCAGCAGGAACAGTCCCCATTCCCGTGGAGCGTATCCGGTAAAAGGAATGGCATTGACCACATTATACAGCGCAAGTGAGGTGGCTGCGATGGCGAAAACCCAAAAATTATACACAAATGCGCTCAAATGCTCGCGCAGATGCTTGCCCATCAGCATATGGATGGACACGGCTACCATACCCAAGAAGGACAGTGCATCCCCGAGCAGGGCTTGTCCCGATACGTGGAAGTCTCCAGCTCCGATGGCCAGTGAGCCGATAAAAGCCATACCCATTCCGATGAGCATAGCACGATTCGTGCCCGTCCGGAAAAACAAAAAAGAACCGAGCATGACAAGGATCGGCTCCAATGTCATAATAACGGTAGAGCTTGCAACGGTGGTCAGTCGCAGTGAGCCCATCCAGAGCAAAAAATGCAGCCCCAGCGCAATACCGGACCAGAGGATCAGCATCCACTGCTTGCGGGTCAGGCTAAACAGCTCAGTGCGGTACTTCCAGACCAAAGGCAGCATGATCAGATTGGTTAGGTACAAACGGTACATAGCGATGACGGACACCTCGGCTTCAGACCATCTTACGAAGATCGAGGAGAACGAAATAGCGATAATACCTACGATGTACAATAATTCAAAGGAAAACGACGGTTTGTGTGCTTGATTCATGTGGCAGCTCCATCCGTATGGAAGAAAGTAAATACGTCTATGTTCCTTCCAAGCGGTATCTCGAAAAATAGGTTTAATACAGCCCATTATACCGTACCTGACATTCCCGTGGTATTAGGATTTTGCAAAATCCTGAGAATATTATAAACGGGAGCAGGAGGTAGGATTTTAAGTGAGATGCTGCGTAGAACTTTTGCTGCACAAGCTCGTCTATCATAGTGGAGGTGGATTTTATGAAAAAACAAAACACATTTTCAATCATACTACTGACTGTAGTGGCAGTGCTGGCTCTGTCAGCCTGTGGAACGAAACCGCAAACCAATAACAACGCACCTCAAGGGGCAGACCAACCGCAAACGCAACAGCAGCCGCAAGTTAAACCGGAGCCAGTCGCTGAGCCGGAGGTTAAAAAAGGCACAGGTGTATACAATGGAGCTGCTGACCCGCATACGGTTGAGATTGAAACCAATGGCGAAGCCCAATCCTTCCAATTGGGGGAGGGACTGGACACGGTAATAGCTGGTCTTAAAGAAGGCGATACAGTAGCGTTTGAATATAACGAGAAAGCAGTAGAGGGCGACGCGACGGCGAAGCAACTGACTTTAACGAAAATACAAAAAACAGAGGCTGCAACAGATAGCAGTCAAAACGGAAGTTCTGGTCAACAAGCAGGCGGGGAACGCTCGAAAACTCAAGCTTTTGAGCTTACCCTTGAAGGAAAAAAGGAAAAGCAGACAGCAACATTGGCAAAAGGAGAGGGATATTCACTGTATGTGTTTGATCCGATGTCCCTGTTTCCCGATCAAAACCGTGTTGCCTTGGCTGTAGATGATAACTATTATGCTGAAATTACGAAGCTGCCCTCCGATTTTAATCTGGATGAGCTTCAAAAAGAAGGCGAAAAGGATCTAGCTTCCATCGGCAAGGTGCAAAAGCTGGACAAAGCATCCGTCCCTCAAGAGCTGACCAGCAGCCGTCTGTTCTTGCAAGCGAGCGGTTCGAAGATCACACAACAATATATTGTTGTAGAAAATAAAACAGGCGGTTTCATCGTGAAAGTGAACATTCCACAAGGTGAACCTGCTGAAGGATTCGAATCCTTCATTTATACATCGCTGGAGAGCCTGCAAGCTAATAAATAACCCTACTTTGGTGTGGGATGGTCGGCGGCTTACAATTATGAATTTAAGGCAGTTTTGCCGCTGAAAATAGTTATTTTAAGGGCTAGGTTAGAGCTATAAGGGTCTAATCTATAATTGCGAGACCTGCACTTTTGTGCTATAAAGGATGAGAGAATAAGATCATTCCGGCTTGCGAAGTCGTATGAAGCGATGAAGGAGTTGTTAGATTTACTATGTCCATCGAAATGAATACACAAGAAGTCATCAACGTGATTAAAAACAGCAAGAAAAAGACGCCTGTTAAAGTATATGTAAAAGGAGCTTTGGCTTCCGCATCTTTTGGCGAGAATGTTCAGGCTTTTATTTCTGGAGACAGTGGTGTTGTATTTGGGGATTGGGCTGATATCAAGCCTGTACTGGATAGCGCAAACGCGAAAGAAGAAG
>NZ_WUDQ01000228.1:0-5514 GCF_009827695.1 Paenibacillus sp. OT2-17
CATATCTCGATAACTTGGATGCCGAGCTTGTTCAAGAACTTGCCAGCAAAAGTATATTGCTGATGGATGCTACGGACAATTTTGAAACTCGTCTGCTTATCAACGATGCTGCACTGAAGGCAGGAATTCCATGGATTTATGGAGCCTGTGTTGGAAGCACAGGCGTTGTTTTTCCATTCGTGCCGGGCGAGTCTGCTTGTTTACGCTGCCTTCTGCCATCGTTGCCTGCGATCAATCAGACCTGCGATACGGCTGGAATCATCTCGCCTGCAGTCCAGGTGACAGCGGCCCTCCAATGTGCAGAAGCCATGAAGTGGCTGAGTGGCAGACATGATAAGATGCGCCGCAAGGTTCATCTATTTGATCTATGGGAGAATACGCAGATGGACATAGGGATTTCCCGCATCCGTAACCAAGACTGTCCAACCTGTGGAGAGCATCCTACGTTTCCTGCACTGACAGCATCACGTCGCTCGGCGTATGCGGCTCTGTGCGGACGGAACGTGGTACAGGTTCTTCCAGACCCACAACGTCCGATCACGCTCGATGATGCAGAGAAAATGGGCAGGCTTATAGCAGATCGTGTAAAAAGAACCCCTTATTTCGTTGAATTTTATGCTTTTAAGCATCGAATGATTTTATTCAAAAACGGAAGGCTTCTCATACACGGTGTACGGAGTGTTGCCAACGGTCAAAAACTATATCATCAGCTGTTCGGTTAAATGAGATGTAGATACAAAAAGCAGAAACATTTAAAAGAGTCTGTCACCGGAGAGTGGCTTGTCCGGTGGCTGGAAGGTGGAAAAGATGAGTGTATTTGAAATCGTAACGGAGCCCATTATCCCGCAGGCTTATGCGGATTATGTCCTAAGGCAGGAAGCAGGAGCGGTGACTATTTTTACAGGGCACGTACGAGAATGGACTCAAGGCGTACGGACCTTATACCTTGCTTATGAGGCCTATGTCCCTATGGCTCAAAAAAAACTCGCAGAGATTGGTCACGAAATCGAACAGAAATGGGAAGGGACGCGAGTGGCGATCGCGCACCGCATTGGCGAGCTTCAAATCGGTGATATCGCCGTTGTCATTGCCGTTTCTTCCCCTCACCGTTCGGATGCGTATGAGGCGAATGAATACGCGATCGAACGAATCAAAGAAATAGTTCCTATTTGGAAACGAGAGATTTGGGAAGATGGAACGCAGTGGGTCGGAGATCAAAAGAAAAAGCCAGGGGAGATCAGTCATGATTAAGCTGTACTACTTTGCGGGACTCCGTGAGGTCACGGGAAAAGCAGAAGAATTGGTAGATTTGGCGGGCCAAACGGTAGGCGATTTATCCAGTTGGATAACAGATCAATATCCAGATATGCCGATCAAGTCTGTGCGAATTGCGATAAACGAGGAGTATGCGTTGTCTACGGATGTATTACAGGATGGAGACATTGCAGCTTTCATTCCCCCAGTCAGCGGCGGCTAATGAAAACGATGCTAAACAACTAGAAAGGAGGGGGCGTATGAATTTTCATCCACTGAAAGACAAGTTGCAGCGGCCGATTCGTGACCTGCGTATATCGGTTACAGACCGCTGCAATTTCCGCTGTTCCTATTGCATGCCTAAAGAAATTTTCGGTGACGATTACGCCTTTCTTCCCCAAAATGAATGTCTGTCGTTTGAAGAGATTCACCGGCTGACGAAGCTCTTTGTATCCCTGGGTGTAAAAAAGATCCGACTCACGGGCGGCGAACCATTAATGCGCAGGAATCTACCCGACCTGGTCTCCCAAATCCTGTCCATTGACGGAGTGGAAGATGTCGGCTTGACCACCAACGGTGTGCTGCTAGGACAGCAGGCTAAGCCTCTCTATGACGCGGGGCTACGACGGCTTAATGTCAGTCTGGACGCTCTGGACCCCGAGCTATTTGGGCGGTTGAATGGACGCGGGATTAAGCCTGATATTATTTTGAAGCAGATCGAATATGCAAGCGAAATCGGCTTTGAAATCAAGGTCAATATGGTAGTTCAAAAAGGCGTTAATGACTCGGAGATTTTGCCGATGGCCGCCTATTTTAAGGAGCAGGGAATAGCCCTTCGCTTTATCGAGTTTATGGATGTAGGTAATGACAACGGATGGAGCTTCAAAAAGGTACTAACCAAAAAAGAAATCATTGAACGACTTAAGAATGCGTACGAGCTGGAGCCGATGGATCAGGATTACTTTGGAGAAGTAGCAAAGCGTTACCGTTATAAAGACAGCGACGCACAGATTGGTTTTATTACTTCGGTTTCTGAATCGTTTTGTTCGTCTTGTACACGTGCCCGCTTATCGTGCGATGGCAAGTTTTATACATGTTTGTTTGCTTCAGGCGGATTTGGTCTACGTCAGATGCTTCGTAATGGAGCGAATGACCAGGAATTACTCGATGTGATTACTTCTGTATGGGAGCAACGCACAGACCGGTATTCCGATGAACGTACGGAGCAGACAGCCAACAACAAAAAAAAGATTAACATGTCCTACATTGGCGGCTGACATTTTATACCATGAGAATGTGCTGTATTTGATGTGGTTGCCTCGAAAAAGAAAGCGCAAACATTTTTGTTGGCAAAACTTAAATTCGATGTTATTATGATCTTGGGATTGTTACTGAAAAGGCAAAACCCGAGGCATGGAATTAGATTTCCATGTGTTGGGTTTTGCCTTTTCTTTTTAGAATACAAGCTTTACGATATCCTGCATGATATGAATATATGGCCCAGCCATAACGCAGAAAGGTGAGTGATATAAAGCCTTACAAGTGCTGAACAACAAAGATGATGACGTCGACCAACGAATCGACATCCGAAAAATGATGTCATAGGACGTGGTTAACCGACTATATTCATTTTCAAAACGGAATATCAGATCGGTTTGGAAGCACTCAAGATCATTCAGGGAAAACGTAAGGCTTTGTCTCTCATTATGAATGCGTTTTCATAACACGAAATTGTAAATCAATACATTTGCATTTGATTTACGACGAAGGTTTGATCGGCTATTACCGTCTTGTGACCTATCTGAAATTTCGCCCAGCAACTAAATCCTTTTTTAAATTTGATGGGATAAGGGGGGCAGTTAGATGATCATAACGAAGATATTTAATAACAACGCCATAATAGCCAAAGATCAAAAAAGAGATGAATTTGTTGTTATGGGTCGTGGTATTGCATTCAAAAAGAGTGCAGGTGAACAAGTAGAAGAGCATCTAATTGAAAAGGTCTTTGTGCTTAAACATAAAGATGCTTCAGAGAAATTTAAGTTATTGTTAGAGGATGTTCCATCAGAATATGTTTCGTTATGCTATGACATCATTGAATATGGAAAAAGCATATTAGAAGCACAATTGAGCGATTATATATATGTTTCGCTTACGGATCACATGAACAATGCATTTAAAATGTTTGATGAAGGGTTTAAAAATGCAAATCCATTAATTTGGGAGATTAAAAAATTTTATCCCAAAGAATTTGCGGTTGGATTAAAAGCACTGGAGTTCATTGAAGACGAAACAGGCAAACGATTGTCAGAAGATGAAGCAGGTAATATTGCTCTTCATTTAATAAATGCTCAAGTAAACAGCTCCTACAACAAGGTAGCAGATGTTGCTCAGCAAACTCAAAAAATACACGACATCTTGAATATTATTAAATACTCTTATAATACCACCATAGATGAACACTCGATCAGTTATGAGCGATTTATTACGCATTTAAGGTTCTTCTTTCAGCGATTAAATAAAAAAGAAAAAGTAGAACTGGAAGACGATTTTTTGTGGAGGCAAGTGAAAGCAAAGTACAAAAAGGCTTATGGCTGCATGCTGAAGATTGAGAAATACTTGGATATGGTATTGTCAGATGAGGAAAAGCTGTATATAACGATTCATATTCAGCGTGTGACCCAAAGAGAAAATTGAATAACTCTTGGATTGTTACTGGTAATGCAGGCGAAACCAACCTAGATCGAATTTGATCTATTTTGGTTTTGCCTTTTTTTATAAATACAATTAAAGGGGAAGTTACAATGAAGTATGAGACATTAGCAAAAGACATCATCAGAAATGTCGGCGGCAAAGAAAATGTGAATAGTCTAACTCATTGTATTACACGCTTGCGCTTCAAATTAAAAGATGAAAGTAAAGCCAATACAGAGGTTTTGAAAAATATGGATGGTGTTGTCACTGTGGTAAAGAGTGGCGGGCAATACCAGGTTGTTATAGGTAACCATGTACCTGAGGTTTATGCTGATGTTACTGCTGTAGGTGGTTTTCAAACAGGAGATTCAGAAGAAGCATCAGGTGAAAAAATGAGTTTGTTCAATAGATTCATTGATACCATTTCAGGTGTATTTACACCCACGCTGGGTGTCTTAAGTGCCACAGGTATGATTAAGGGCTTCACCGCCTTATTTGTAGCTTTGGGCTGGCTGGCCACTACATCGGGTACCTATCAAATTCTCAATGCTTTAGGTGATTGTTTGTTTTACTTCTTTCCTATTTTCCTGGGGTATACGTCAGCTAAAAAGTTCAATGCCAACATTTTTATAGGCATGGCTATAGGTGCATCGCTTGTGTACCCAACATTTAGCACGATAACAGCCTCGGGCAAACCACTATACACTCTATTTAGCGGTACTATATTTGAGTCACCGGTATATATCACCTTCTTAGGTATTCCGGTCATTCTGATGAGTTATGCGTCAACCGTTCTTCCGATTATCATATCCACCTATGTAGGCTCAAAAATAGAAAACTTCTTTAAAAAGGTAATCCCTAGCGTAGTGAGAACATTTTTGGTTCCGTTTTTCACATTGTTAGTTATTGTACCCTTAGCGTTGATTGTGATTGGACCTCTCTCGACTTGGGCAGGTCAACTGCTTGGCGCTGGAACCCTCTTTGTGTATAACTTAAGTCCGATTATTGAAGGTATGCTCATGGGCGCTTTCTGGCAAGTGTTTGTTATTTTTGGATTACACTGGGGACTTGTTCCTATCGCTATGAACAATTTAGCAGTGCTTAAATTCGATCCGATTCTTGCGGCTACGCTGGGAGCTTCCTTTGCTCAGACGGGCGTCGTACTGGCGATTTTGTTTAAAACCAAAAATGTAAAACTGAGATCACTTTCCATTCCAGCTGTCATCTCCGGGATTTTTGGTGTGACAGAACCAGCAATTTACGGGATTACATTACCACGTAAGAAACCATTTATTTTAAGCTGTATAGCATCCGCAGTAGGCGGCGGTATTATAGGAATGATGGGAACTAAAGGTTACATTATTGGTGGATTGGGTATTTTCGCTATCCCGAGCTATATCAGTCCGGCAGGAATAGACAACGGATTTTATGGGGCTGTTATCGGTATCCTGGTAAGCTTTGTATTAGGCTTCTTGCTTATGTTCTTTGGCGGATTTAAAGATGATGAAGTGAAAGAAGCAAAAAAGGAAGACAGTACACCAGGAGCGGCAAGAGGAGAAGTTTTAG
>NZ_WUDQ01000229.1:0-5493 GCF_009827695.1 Paenibacillus sp. OT2-17
GCTATGCGTGCGGTCCGCATGAGCTGATTGCCGGCATGCTGAAAATCCACCAGTACACAGCCATGTGTGCGCCCACCATTGCACAGATTGCCGCGCTGGAATCATTGCGCCATGGCTTGGCTGCCAAGGATGAGATGATGGCGAGCTACAATGAACGTCGCAAGCTATTTGTGGCCGGCTTGAATGCAATCGGGCTTGCTTGTCATGAGCCTGAGGGGGCTTTCTATGCCTTCCCTTCAATTACTTCTACTGGCATGTCATCTGAGCAGTTTGCACTTCGTATGCTGAAGGAAGCAAAGGTGGCGGTCGTACCAGGACATGTATTCGGATCAGGCGGAGAGGGCTTTATTCGCTGCTCATATGCAGCCTCGCTCGTCGATTTGGAGAAGGCGCTGGAACGGATGGGAAGGTTTATGCAGGTAATGCAGCCGGTATGATGAACAGGATTAATAACTCAACTTTTGCCGAACGTTTTCATAAAATATTTTACAAATACCTTTATGATTTTCGAAAACATAAAGGTATTTTTCTGATCAATGTAGTGGATATTTCCGGATGTATTTACCCAAAGCCAGAACGTTCAGCTTTGGTGTTAACTGGTGGGACCCTGCTTTTAAAAGCGCTATCGATGAATTAAATATATTCGAATGTGCGCTTACTCCTTCACAGGTGGCAGAACTGGCAGAGGTGAAATAAGTCCAGGCAGGTATTTGTTGCTAAGCCAAAAAGCGAGTCTGTCCAGGTGCGAATGTGAAGCTCACATGAATTCTCCGAGAGATTCGCACCTCAGATTTTGTCGAATTATATCGAATATGAACAAATTTTAAACGATCGCAAGAGGATGAGGTAATATTAGATGCGTTTTTGCCAAAATAACGCTAGAATGGTACTTAAATAGGGGGCATTTGACCCATTTTCGCTGTCGCACTCTATATGAGTGCGTGGATTGAAATTAGTTACAGTAGCCATGGACACTCCAGCAGTGATTCGTCGCACTCTATATGAGTGCGTGGATTGAAATCCTATCCAAATGAGTATTAAGGTAGACGTGCTCGAGTCGCACTCTATATGAGTGTGTGGATTGAAATTAATTCGTGGATTTACAGGTATCCCAAATCTATTAGGTCGCACTCTATATGAGTGCGTGGATTGAAATTTACGAATGCATATTAAAAGATAGAGGACGTAAGAGTCGCACTCTATATGAGTGCGTGGATTGAAATTGGTAGCTCTACACGCTCGGGGCCAGTATCGCAAAGTCGCACTCTATATGAGTGCGTGGATTGAAAATAGGAAAGTCGTTTCATTTCATTATTCCAGGTGGTATTTTCGTGATGGATATGCGAATTTGTTCGCTGCTAAAAGGTTTGGTTTAGAACAAGTCGTGGTTCAGTACAGTCAGCATTTTCATTTTACAAACGAAGATTTGCACGAGGAGGATTATATGAATAAAAATGATGATCGTCATGATATCACCCCAGAATAAAGAAGGCAGTCGAAAATATAGACGTACTCTTGATAAACTTTCTAATACATAAATAATCAGTCAAGTAAAAACACCGTTGGGAACGGAGAAAGCAATCACTATTTATCAAGTTTGTCCCTAATTGACAATGGAGTAGGTTGGGTTATTTTTATGAACGTAAGGAATTTGAAATTCACAAATCTAATATTTAATAGTAAAGCTGATCCTTTCTAGAATCAGCTTTACTGTTTACCCATTCCACTCTACAAGTAAAAGTACTTTTTTACTTGTGAGTCTTTAGCGTTCTGCCCTTAAAGAGAATATACGACAGTTCATGTTTGATAATTTTATTATTCTCTATTGTTTTCACATAATCTATGTCATCTTCGCGAGTTACAATTTCATCCTTATCTATACTGGGTCTTTTACGATTTCTATTTTCCCCGGCCGTGCTATTGTCAGAAAAAATAAAAGTGGTATTTAAATCTTCAATGCCCTCACTAATCTTTTTCCCTGTCATATTCTTAGCTGTAATGGCCAGATGAATTTTTTCTCCCATGGTCAATTTGTACGATAACAACTGGAATGCATTTTCATTATCCACTTGTTCTCTAAAATGATCCAAATCTTCTACATTCTCCATCATAGGTGTCTTCATTAATTCTTTCCCAGAGAGGGAATACAGTTTATTTTGCTTATCCCATTCCTGGTGTATATCTAAGTACTTAGTAAGTACCCCTAAAGGGACAAACATCGCATTTTTATAAAGCACAGGGACGGTATCCATCACGGACGTGCTCGAGTCGGTAACAATCTCAGTGGAGTTCATTTTAAACTCAACCTTGTGTGTTCCAAACTTAATTGCGGCCGTATTAGAAGTTGGGTTAAACGTAGTCTGTCCCCCCAACAAATCATTAATGGATCTCAAAGGCACCATATAGCGATTATTCTGATCAATATAAGGTGCTTTAGGAGCTGTGAACAAGACATAGTAATTGTTAATCTTCAAAAATGGAGAGCTTGGAGCTATACTCTGAGCTGACATTTTTCCTGTATAGGGTAGAGAAAAACAAAGAAACAATGCACCTATAAGCATAATTCTGAACAACATCTTTCCCATAAAAATATCCTCCTTAAAAGAGAGGGGCTAGCAGCCCCTCACGGAATTCAATCTAAAAATATATTATCTGTTTCTTCTCCTCCATGTACGTAATCCACTACAACTTTACTCCGTGGCATAGAACAATAATCATAGGTTTGACTGTTTCGCCAAGGGATATTATCTTCTGAATTTGTACCAATATAGGATGTAGCCCAACGAACTCTTCTAATGTAAGATCCGTCATTATAGTCTTGTCGATCTTGTATCTGCCCTATACTTGTCGTTCTTTTGATAAGGTTACTGTTGCCTGTAGCAATCCACCCTGGGGCCGGCTCGACATAGCTCCTACTTATCTTTTCACCGTCTGCATAACCTGTTACAGTCAAGGCAATGTTACCGTCAGAAGGAACATAAAATTTCATTTGTACTTCCTGATCGGGTTCAAAACGTGGCTAAAAAGTATAAGGGTTCTTCACACCTTCAATAAGCATAAAAGGAGCCCAGTCATTATATTTTGTACTATGCTGCAATCCAACATCAACCGCCCTATTGGTGTTACTCCAACCACCCATATAGATAATAATAGTGCTTCCATTATAACCACTATTATTATCACGAATCTCTCTAGCACTTGGTAAATGATAGCCCATGCAAACCCTATATGTGACCATATTGAACGATACGGCCCGTTTCTCAGGTCTCGACATTCAGGGAAGCTCGCGGAGTAAAAATCCATTGGTGTTAATGAGTGATTACCCATACATGCTGGTTTAGGCTGTAATACGGGTAAAGTATATAGTTGCCCTGTTGAATCTTTATACCTATTATTTTTATACGTAGTATCAGTTACAGAAGTGAGAGATGAATTCGAATTCATATACGTAACCTGACTCACGGGTTCGAGGGGAATAACTTCCTGCCTTAAACTTTCCTTGTTTACCGCACTTTCCCCGTTTCATCTATGTATGTAACGTTTTCTCTGTCTTCGGGGTCCAGCGAGTTGATGATATCGCTCAAAATAGCATTGTCTGATTTAGTCATCGACAGATTGATTAACTGTTAATTTTGGAGTGTTTCTGGCTGCTCCTACTGAACAAGTTAGAGATAACGAAAGCATGCCTACAACCACACACGTACACAAACTCTTGACCTTCAAAATCCATTCATCTCCCTTAAATTTTCGTTGTTGCAATTACATAAAAAATCACTATCATCCTTTTTTTAGGTATTTTCGATACAAATCTATTATGTACAAAATTATATATTAAATCAAAATTATATAATTTACCATTTATAAAATAAAATTATACAATTAACCAAAAAGAGAATCGATGTGGCGGTAACAGTCAATAAAGAGGGCAATAATGATTTGTTTTCTTCCTTAAGAATTATATTTTTACTACGCAACTCTATATACATTCTGTTTAATAGGGAAAATTTTTTGATGTTCTTGTGAACCAAATCAATTCCTTGATGATCTAATTTATAGAAGGACTTTATAAGGAAAGGGGGAACTATTGCATGGATTTAACAAAGAAAGCAGAGCTTGCAATACATGGGGACAAGGAAGCTTTTTCAAATGTACATAGACTGAAAGAGCCTGCTTATTTTAAAACATGGATCATTCGGATTTTGATCAATGAGTGTAGTCGGATTATTAGGAAAAAGAAGAGAGTATACCCCGTCCCTTATGATTTAAGAAAGACATCATATAAGGGTGACTATGAACAAATCGAGCTGATTGAGGTAATTGACGGACTGGATGAACAACTTCAAACTACTGTGACGCTTTTTTATATTGAGGATTTATCGGTCAAAGAGATATCCAAAGTGCTCAATGTATCCGAAGGGACAGTAAAATCACGCTTATTTAGGGCCAGACAGCAATTATCCGAGCTCGCCCTTGGGGAAGGAGAAGCCAAGTATGAACTATCATGATCCGGTTGACCCTATGCTTAAACAATTTCTAAAGTCCAGAGCACAAGACTTGGTCATTCCTAATACAGTAGAGAACGCAGTGGGGAACGCCCTTTCATCACTTTCTGATCAGAAAGTGAACAAGAGATTCCCCCTTAAAAGATGGAGATGGGCAGCTGCCGTCGTTGCTTTCTTTTTCATTCTGAGTGCAGTTTCAATCCTTACCGTTCCGACATTTGCCGAAATATTCAGGTCTTTATTTGCCAAGAACAACCCGGATATCGGACTTATGCGAGCACAGGAATTGGGATTGGTGCTTAATCCTCATATTAATGTGAAGGACAAAGGCTACACGCTAGTAATTAATGAAGCTGTTGCTGATCCTACCCGAGTGACAATTGCACTTCAGCTTTTTGATGAAAATGGGAAGCATGATCGCCACAAACTGTCCATTGGCGATGCGAATAAGATTACGATCAAAGATGATAAAGGAAACGTAGTGGGCAGCATGTACGATATGGGGTACACGAGTGATTTTTATTATATGGTTGATTTCTTTAGTGAACCGCTGAAAACAGACAAGATTACGATAGAAGGGAGTATTGGGACGCTTGGACAAAGGAACGAAACCTTAATAGAAGGAAATTGGGACTTTAGCTTTGATATTGATATGAAAGAGGCAAACAAGCAGAACAAAATAGAGGAGATGGCAGGTAGTTATTCAACGCCGCACGGAATGACGGTTACCTTAAAAAGGCTAACGAGAATGGTGCAAGGAGTACGCTTCGAGCTGGAGACCGAACTTGATGATGCGGCAATGGCAAGATCCCCCGGTGGTTTATGGGAAAAGCAGATGTTGAGCTTTCATTTTGAGACCACAGATGGAGAAGAGATTCATTCGGTGAATCCGAGAAAAATGGGTTACATGGACAGCCTAATGACATCTGATCATAGAGTTATTGGAAACGGGAAAATGCGTTGGAGTTATACTTTCAAGTACCTGCCTGAG
>NZ_WUDQ01000022.1:0-29821 GCF_009827695.1 Paenibacillus sp. OT2-17
GGTTGCCCGGGCCATTTTGGTACCATTAGTAGCGGTCTGAAAAGCTGGATTGATAAGCTGGGGTATCTGTGGGCACAGGGCAAGCTGGTGGATAAAATCGGCGCTGTGTTTTGCACAACCGCTACTGTTCATGGTGGATTAGAATCCACACTTCTGAATTTGATTACTCCGATGCTTCATCAAGGCATGATTGTTGTAGGACTGCCAGCTAATATTACGGAAAATGCGTTATACGGCTCCTATTACGGCGTAGGGATAACATGTCCGGTGGAGACAGACCCCAATGGACCGCCTAATCTTCCAACGGGTGATGATCTTGCACTAGGTCGCTCTTTGGGCAAACGGGTCGCTGAGATAGCGGGACGGTACCGTAGCGCTGAAAGAGAATAGGAGGCCGCCGATGACCATTGCTTTTATCGTAGTAGCTGCGGTTGCCTTTATTTTTTTGCTGGTATTTAATACGAAGATGACGCGCAAGTCCTCTCCCAAGACTCACCCCACCGAAGAGGATACACGGCAAAGAAGCAAACGTCCTTATCCTGTGCAGGCGGAACCCGAGGTGCGTGAATTGACAGATCATACGCGAGAGATGCAGCATAAAAATCTCGACGTCGAAGAACACCATGCCGAGGAGCATCGCAATATGCCGGATATCCAGACGGATAAGAAGGTGGAAAAGGATCGCGAGAACATCAAAGGTGCTTACGGGGATCAGGATTATCGTGCGGCTTTACGTGGTTTTGCTGGAAAAGACGAAGAAAAGGATGAACGTTCCCAAATATCTAATGGAGAGAAGGAGACTCACAAAAGTGAGGATGAGCAGTACCGTGAAGCACTGCGCTCCATGAACCAAAAAAAATGAGGTACCTTCATGTGAACATGCCAAAAAGGCTGCTTATCTGTCTGGATTACAGGCAGAAGGCAGCTTTTTTGTGTTGCTCGGCTATAGCCATTCGGTTAGCCCAATCATTGTAATCAAGCCGAGAATAAAAGAGAATGTGGCGATCCGCTGGTTGCCATCCCCGTGACTCTCGGGAATCAGTTCCTTGTAGACGATAAACATCATGGCTCCGGCGGCAAAAGCAAGCCCGTAAGGTACCAGTCCGTTCACCCAGCTACTCAAATAAAACCCGATCAAACTCGTTATGATTTCCACGGCTCCAGTGAGGGTAGCAATGCCCAATGCCTTGAAACGGCCGATGTTTTGATTCACAAGGAATAGTGCTACGATAAAGCCTTCCGGGGCATTTTGCAGGCCGATAGAGAAGGCGATCAGATTGCCGAGATTGTGAGTCTCACTTGCATAGCTGACTCCCACGGAAAGCCCTTCTGGCAAATTGTGCAATGTAATAGCTGCGATAATGAGAAAAGATTTGGACTCCAGATGAAAGGTCTTGGAGTCCGGGTCCTCCAAATCCGCATGGGGAATGTACATTTCCATCACCAGTAATACGAGACAGCCGAGCAGGATTCCCGCAGTCAGCACGAACCAATTGGAATGCTCGATCGCTTCGGGAATGAGGTTATACACGGATGCAGAGGTCATAATTCCTGCGGCATAAGCCAACAAAACATCGCGAAGCCGATGCGTGATATTACGCATAAATAGTATGGGCACGGCGCCGAGTCCAGTGGACAGGGCAGAAATAAAGCTACCTACAAAAACGTCATTCATAATCGGGATAATCCCTCCATACCTAATTTATCTTTAAGCTTCGCTTCATGAAAACTTCATTTGACTGTTTACAGCTATTTCCGCATAATGAAATTAGGATTTAGAATCAGTCTAAGTCATAAGAACCTACAAAACAAGTGATTCGTTTTTGCAATATCCGGGTGTCCACATTTTGGGATAAGCTTTTGGTGGAATTACTTTTAGAGTATATGCAGCTGCCCAGCGCCCGGTACCGAAAACTCGTTATATAATACTTATGATATTTTAGGAGGAACCAAGATATGTACAAGTCCATTATTATAGGTACCGGCCCTGCCGGTTTGACCGCTGCAATTTATCTGGCACGCGCTAACATGAGCCCACTGGTGATCGAAGGACCACAGCCAGGCGGACAATTAACCACGACTACGGAAGTCGAAAATTTCCCAGGTTTTCCTGAAGGAATCATGGGGCCCGATTTGATGGATAATATGCGTAAGCAAGCGGAGCGTTTTGGCGCTGAATTCCGCACAGGTTGGGTAAACAAGGTAGACACAACTGCTCGTCCATTTACATTGGATGTAGAAGGTTTGGGTGAACTGGTTACCGATACACTGATTATTTCCACAGGGGCGACTGCCAAATATTTGGGTATTCCCGGTGAACAGGATAATATCGGACGTGGCGTAAGCACTTGCGCAACATGCGACGGCTTCTTTTTCCGTGGCAAAGAAATTGTTGTCATCGGCGGTGGAGACTCTGCACTGGAGGAAGCCAATTTCCTGACTCGTTTTGCCTCCAAAGTAACGTTGGTGCATCGTCGTGAAGAAATGCGCGCCTCCAAAATTATGCAGGATCGTGCTCGTGCGAACAACAAAATTGAATGGGCGCTTAATCGTACTCCTGTAGAAGTGATCGCTGACGAGAACGGAGTCACTGGCTTGAAAGTGCTGAATAATGCAACAGACGAAGAGGAGATCATTACAGTTAGCGGCGTATTCGTGGCGATTGGTCACCATCCGAATACAGGCTTCCTCGAGGGGCAAATTACAACGGATGCGAACGGTTATATCGTCGTAAATCCGGGGACTTCCGAAACAAACGTGCCAGGCGTATTCGCTTGTGGCGACGTACAGGATACACGCTACAGACAAGCAATTACCGCAGCAGGTAGTGGATGCATGGCTGCTATGGACAGCGAGAAATACATCGAAAGCTTGGAGCACAGCGCACTGGCCCTGTAATGATCTTCGCAAGGTTGAATAAATATGATGTAACAAAATAAATGATGAGGTGATATTCATGGAAAAAGCAATTGTATACACATCTACAAACTGCCCGCATTGCCGTCAAGTAAAAAGCTATTTGAGTGAAAAAGGCGTGGAGTACGAAGAACGCAACATTGAAACCAATGAAGCTTTTGCTCAAGAGGTTTGGGATATGGGCATTCGTGCCGTTCCATTGACTTTGATCGGGGAAGAACGTATTTCCGGTATGAACAAAATCAAGTTTGAAAAAGTGTTGAACGCTTAATCCAACCTAACAGCAGATGACGGTCCTATGATCGTTATATGGTTTAATAAGACCCTCATTGCAGTTACATGCTGCGATGGAGGTCTTTTTACTTCTTTTTACAAAGAGAGAATTTTGTCGAAAGTATTGCATCTGTAGATAATCGGTGCTATATTTTAATTGTAAGCGCTTAAAACCCGGGTTGCTTCTATGTAACAATTCATCAATGCACCATTAATTATGACTTCTAATTAACTAAATAGCACAATATCCAATAAAGGCGTGTTACTGTTCGGCAGGCAAGACCTAGATTGGGTAGGATATTTTTCCCTACCCTTTTTAGGTCTTTTTTTGTTCCTTATTTTAAGAAGGTAGGTGTAACTCATGAATTACAAAGATATCGCACAAGCCATTTTTAACAAAGTGGGTGGGAACGATAATATTAACAGTGTCATTCATTGCTCTACTCGATTACGGATGACGCTTCGTAAGCCGGAATTGGCACAAACAGATGAAATTAAAGCTTTGGACGGAGTTATGGGAGCCGTGAATAGCGGTGGACAATATCAGGTCATTATAGGAAATGATGTAGGCTATGTCTACAATGAGCTAGTCAAATTGCTGGACCCGAATCAATCGTCTTCCGATGAAGCCGAAAAAGTGAAGATGGATCGAAGCTTTAAGGGATTGTTCAATAGTTTTGCGAGTATGATTGCAGGTATTTTCCAGCCCATTATTCCGGCCATTGCTGCATCAGGGATGTTAAAAGCACTGCTCTTGCTATGCACAGTAACCGGAATCATGAGCAAGGAAAGCCAAACGTATATGATCCTAAGTGTAATCTCGGATGCGGCATTTTATTTTCTGCCTATGCTGCTGGCTTTCTCCAGCGCGCAGAAATTCAAGACTAATCCATTCGTATCCGTACTCCTAGGGGGTGTGCTACTTCATCCGAACTTAATCAGTTTGCTAGGAGGTGAGAAAGCTGTCACATTTGCGGGCCTGCCCGTAGCATCGGTACAATACGCTACCTCCGTTATTCCTATTATTTTGACCATATGGCTTATGTCATACATTGAGAAATTCGCTGATAAAATCTCTCCCGGACCTGTGAAAATATTTCTAAAACCATTAATCGTCATTCTGATTGTCGCACCTGTTTCTCTCATTGCCTTAGGACCTCTAGGTACGTATTTGGGCTTAGGTATGTCCAACGGTGTATTCTGGATTCAGGAACGAATCGGCTGGCTTACAGTCGTATTGATGTCTATCGTGATGCCGCTAATCGTCATGTTCGGCATGCACAAAGTATTCTATCCTATTATTTTTGCTGCGCTGGCTTCACCAGGATATGAAACATTGGTACTGGTTGCCATGTTGGCTTCCAATATGGCCCAAGGCGCGGGTGCATTTGCCGTCTCGCTGAAAACGAAGGATCCCAAGTTCAAACAAATTGCTTTGTCCGCAGGTATTTCAGGGGTATTCGGCATTACGGAACCCGCTTTGTATGGCGTACATTTACGCCTGAAAAAAACACTGTTCGCCTGTATGATTGGAGCCGGGGTTGCCGGATTGTTTGCAGGCCTTATGAATTTAAAAGCTTATGCAGCTGTGGGTCCAGGTTTTGCATCACTGCCGATGTTTATCAGTGAAGATCACTCTAACCTGGTATATGCGCTTATTACGATGGCTATTTCGATCATTGTGACTTTTATTGCAGTTTATATGATCGGCTTTCAAGATACGGTTACCGAACCGGCTAAAAAAGAAGCTCGTCCCGAGCCTGCTAAAGCACAAAGTATAAGTAAAAGCTTCAAATCTAAAACCGTTATTTTCGCACCTATGGAGGGCACCGTAATTCCCTTACAACAGGTCAAAGATGAAGCATTTTCTCAGGAAGCAGTGGGTAAAGGGATGGCTATTCAACCAAGTAGCGGAAAAGTGGTCGCACCTTTTGACGGCATCGTAGCAAATGTATTCCGCACCAAGCATTCCATAGCCTTAAAATCAGTTGAAGGCGTAGAACTGCTCATTCACATCGGTTTGGATACCGTTAAGCTGAAAGGCCAGCATTTTACTGTGCATGTACAGGAAGGGGACGAAATTAAGCATGGACAACTTCTAATTGAATTTGAACTTGAAGCTATACAAAGGGCGGGGTATGATACGATAACTCCGATTATTGTGACCAACACGGCGGACTATCTGGAAATCATGGGTCATGAAAGTTCAGAAAAGACAGGGCCGGAGAAGCCTCTAATTACTGTACTTTAACAGTGTGTTTGTTGGGGGAATCAAGCCTGGAAAGTGAGATGTCGCTGGATATGAAAGTAATTAAAGTTCTCAATACGAGTATTGTTCTTGCCAAACGTGAGGATCACAAAGAAATTATCGTGATGGGGAAAGGGATCGGCTTTAAAAGCAAACCTGGTGACTTCGTCGATGAGAACGAGATTGAAAAGATATATGTTCTTGAAAATGAAAGCATGTCTTCTGATCTGACGGCGCTAATGAAGGAAACACCCAAAGAGTATTTGATTCTGGCAGACGAAATCATATCTTATGCCAAAAATAAACTATCCAGTCACTTGAACGAGCATTTATATGTATCCCTGACAGACCATCTGTATATGGCAACCAAACGATTTAAAGAAAATATGAAGATTCAGAATCGGATGCTGTGGGAGGTCAAAAAGTTTTATCCGGAAGAGTTCGGTATTGGCTTGTATGCGCTCTCCTTGATTGAAAAGCGTATCGGTCTAGAACTGCCTGAAGAGGAAGCGGCGAATATCGCCTTTCATTTGGTTAATGCTCAACAAACCGATAACAATATGAACCAGGTTTTATTGATGACCAATACGGTCAAAGACATTTTGAACATCATTAAACTGCATTACCAAATCGAACTGGATACCCACAGCATCAACTATTCGCGTTTTCTAACGCACCTTCAATTTTTTGTTCAGAGATTACTTGAGCATAAAATGTTGGATTCTCAAGATCCAGAATTAATGAGCCAAATTGTGAACAAGTACCCTGAAGAAGAGAAGTGTGCGTTATCGATTCAACAATATATTGAAGCCAAATTCGAACTTTTGATCCCGGATGAAGAACTTATGTATCTGATCATTCACTTAAAACGAGTCATAAGTAGAAATTAAAGAGGAGGAGCTAGAGATGACAGAAATAAAAAGAACATTTCCGAAAGGCTTTTTATGGGGAGGAGCGATAGCCGCAAATCAGGTGGAGGGCGCCTGGAATGTCGATGGTAAAGGGATATCTACAGCAGATATGGCTATTTACAAAAAGAATGTGAGCAAAGCTGATTATAAAAAACACAATTCAATGACTGAGGAACATATCCAAAAGGCGATGCAGGACACGTCAGATCATGATTATCCCAAACGTCAGGGAATTGATTTTTATCACCGCTATCCCGAAGATTTAGCATTGTTTGGTGAAATGGGATTTAAAACGTTGCGAGTTTCTATTGCTTGGACGCGTATTTTCCCCAACGGAGATGAGGACAAGCCCAACGAGGCTGGACTGCAATTTTATGATCGGCTGTTTGATGAAATGCATAAAAACGGGATAGAGCCACTTGTCACCCTGTCCCATTACGAAATGCCAATGTATCTTGTAAACCATTACGGAGGCTGGACCCAACGGAAAGTTGTAGATTTCTTTATCCATTTTTGTAAGACTGTATTTAAAAGATACCAAAATAAAGTAAAGCACTGGATCACTTTTAATGAAATAGATAGTATCGTGCGCCATCCGTTTACGAGCGGTGGTATTTTACCGGAGCGCTTTGAAAATGTAGAGCTAGCGGTTTATCAGGGTCTGCATCATCAATTTATAGCTAGTGCTCTGGCCGTAAAATACTGTCACGAAATCATTCCAGATTCTAAAATCGGCTGTATGTTAACCCGGCTAACGACGTATCCGCACACCTGTAATCCGCAAGATATTCTGGCAGCGTTTAAAGATAATCAGTTCAACTATTTTTTCACGGATGTACAGGTTCGCGGAGCGTATCCCCATTATATGAAACGCTTCTTCCGTGAAAAGGAAATCGTGATTGAAAAGCTCGAGGGTGACGATGAAATTTTGAAGACGCATCCGGTGGATTTCATTTCCTTTAGTTACTATATGTCGTTGGTTGCTAGTGCGGATAGTGAAGGCATGGAAAAAGTCAGTGGGAATACGATTGGCGGCGTTAAAAATCCTTATCTGGAAACGAGTGATTGGGGCTGGCAGGTTGACCCGGTCGGCTTGAGACTTTCTCTGAGTGAGCTGTACAGCCGCTATGAAGTACCATTGTTCATTGTAGAAAATGGTTTGGGGGCATACGACAAGGTAGAGGAAGATGGTAGTATTCAGGATGATTACCGTATTGATTACTTCCGTGCACATTTTGAACAAATGCATGAAGCGATTCTAGACGGGGTTGAACTCATGGGTTACACCAGCTGGGGAGCGATCGACTTGGTCAGTTATTCCTCATCTGAAATGGAAAAAAGATACGGATTTATATATGTGGACAAAGACAATGACGGTAACGGGACACTAGAAAGAAAACGAAAAAAGAGCTTCTACTGGTATAAGGATGTTATCTCCAATAACGGGTTGTAAGAAGAGGATTTTCCAAAATCTCGAGAAAAGTGGGCGTACAGGAACTTGAGTGTTCCCGTACGCTTTTTTTCTTATAAAGATACGCGTACACGCCCGAGAAAAGGAGCTGTTGCTGCATAGGCGGCACCTAGCATCGTCGAACGGCTGCCAAGCGTGGAGAAACGAATCTGTAGTTGCCGACGGTGATAGGGCAGAGCACGTTCGTCAATCACTTCACGCATACTTTGCTCCAACCAAGGTCTGGCTTCCGCCAGTGGACCGCCGATGATAAGCATTCCGGGGTTGAGGCTGTTCACAATGTTGGTAATACCCACACCCAAATATCGCCCAATATCACTAAGGACGCTTAATGTACTCGCTTCACCTTGCTGAGCAAACGGCAGTAATTCCGCTGTATTATGTGCAGGCAGTTTCAATGTGGATGCTGCGTACGCCTTCTCCGAAGCATACAGCTCCCAGCAGCCGCGACTACCGCAAGAGCAGAGCCGTCCGTTCCAATCAATGGTCATATGACCCGTCTCCCCGGCGTACCCCCAAGCTCCTTGATACGGCTTGCCGTCAATGATAATCCCGGCCCCGATCCCGGACCCTGCACTGATGTAGACCAGATCCCGCACCAGCTGTCGGTGATCACCGTCCATACCATAGTACAACTCGCCCTGTGCGCCGACGTTGGCTTCGTTATCCACTACGACGGGCAGACCTAGCTCGGCCTCAAGCTGCCGCCGCAGCGGAACCTCTTCCCAGCCCAGATTGGGTGCGAACAAAACGGTTCCGGTTTCATCCACCATACCCGGTACCCCCAGCCCGATGCCGACGATACCATGAGGGGAGGGAGGAGTGACCTGCATGAGCTCCTGAACGAGCTTTCGAATCTGTTCCATAACAAAGGCAGGATCATGCTGGGTTAGGGAAAAGGTAAGCTCGGTTTCAATGGTACCTGCCAGATCGGTCAGAGCGCCCTTGATGTACTGTACACTCACCTCAATACCGAGTACAAAGCCTGCACGGCTGTTGAACAGTAGCATAAAAGGCTTACGCCCGCCGCTGGATTCCCCTAATCCCGTCTCATACACAAGTCCATCGGTGATGAGCTCTGCCACCAGATTGGAAACGGTGGCCTTGTTTAATCCAGTTTGACTGGATAACTGTGCCCGGGATAGCGGAGCATGAAGGCGAATACGCTCCAGCACAATGGATTTATTCAGCTTTTTGACAAGCGCCTGATCGCCAGTGACATTCATGTTAATTCACTTCCTGTTGGTGTAATTCCTGATATTATATCATAAAAACAAACTTAGTTTAAGCAATAGACAAAGTCTTTTAGCTGTGCTAGAATCGTTTTTGTAAACGTTTACTATAAAGGAGGAACTTATAATGGCTTATTTCGAACAGGTATCTAAAATTAACTTTGAGGGCAAGCAATCCGACAATCCTTTTGCGTTCAAATTTTATAATCCACAGGAAATTGTAGCGGGAAAAACGATGGAGGAGCATTTGCGTTTTAGCATGGCCTATTGGCATACACTGGTTGCAGGCGGCTCTGATCCTTTTGGTGTAGAAACAGCGGAACGTCCATGGTCCAAGTTTACCGGGCTGGATTTGGCGAAGGCACGTGTAGAAGCTGCCTTTGAGCTACTGGATAAGCTGAATTTACCTTATTTTGCTTTCCACGATGTGGATATTGCACCAGAAGGCGCGTCATTGAAGGAATTTTACAGCAATTTGGATACCATCGTGGATCTGATTGAGGAACATATGAAAGCTACGGGGAAAAAACTGCTGTGGAATACGGCGAACATGTTTAGCCATCCACGTTATTTGCATGGAGCTGCGTCGACTTGCAATGCAGATGTATACGCACACGCAGCTGCTCAGATTAAAAAAGGGTTGGAAGTGGGCAAACGTCTGGGCGCAGATAACTATGTTTTCTGGGGAGGCCGTGAAGGCTACGAAACACTGCTGAACACGGATTTGAAGCTGGAGCAGGATAATTTGGGACGTATGTTCCATATGGCCGTAGACTATGCGCGTGAAATCGGCTTTGACGCTCAGTTCCTGATTGAGCCAAAACCGAAGGAGCCAACGAAGCATCAGTATGATTTTGATGCGGCGACGACGATTGCCTTCCTGCAAAAATATGATCTGGATCAGCATTTCAAGCTTAATCTGGAAGCTAATCATGCAACTTTGGCGGGGCATACTTTTGATCATGAAGTACGTGTAGCACGGATTAACGGCATGCTGGGATCACTGGATGCAAATCAGGGAGATTTGCTGCTGGGCTGGGATACGGACGAATTCCCAGTTGATCTGTATGATGCCACACTGACCATGTATGAAGTGCTGCAAAATGAAGGCTTGGGCCGTGGCGGTATCAACTTTGATGCCAAGGTGCGCAGAGCATCATTTGAGCCAGAAGACTTGTTCCTTGCGCACATCGCAGGTATGGATACGTATGCGAAGGGACTGAAGGTAGCCGCCAAACTGATCGAAGATCGTGTGTTTGAAGACTTTATTGAGAAGCGCTACAGCAGCTTTAAAGAAGGTATTGGAGCAGACATCGTATCCGGAAAAGCAACGCTTGCTTCTCTTGCTGAATATGCTTTGGCGAACGAAACACCACGCAAAAACGTATCCGGTCGTCAGGAATATCTGAAAGCAACATTAAATCAATACATTTTAGCTGACTAATGCCAGAACTTATAAGGGCAGTACGATAACAGGGAAGGAGGAACTCCAATGCAGGAGAAGCTAAATCAGGAGCAGGAACGCTATGTCATCGGCGTAGATTTGGGTACCAGCGCGGTCAAAACGGTGCTGGTTAACCGCAAGGGACAGGTGTCTTATGAAACCTCTCAGTCTTATCCGCTCCATCAGCCGAAGGCAGGGTATAGCGAACAGCACCCTGAGGACTGGGTCAGTGGCACGTTAGCATCACTGAAACAGCTTGTGGAGAAGGCTGGAATCGGCGGCACAGATGCCGTGGACGGTATTAGCTTTTCGGGACAGATGCACGGGCTTGTGCTGACTGACAAGGAAGGCCAAGTGCTTCGTCCGGCTATTCTGTGGAATGACACGCGTACAACAGCACAATGCCGTCGTATTGAAGAAAAGCTCGGATCGGAGCTGCTGAACATCGCACGTAATCGCGCGCTGGAAGGCTTCACGCTGCCCAAGCTGCTGTGGGTGCAGGAGCATGAGCCAGACGTGCTGGCCCGTGCGGCACATTTTATGCTGCCCAAGGATTATGTGCGCTACTGTCTGACAGGAGAGCTGGCGACGGAGTATTCGGATGCGGCGGGCACGCTGCTGCTGGATATTGCGAACAAGCAGTGGAGCGAAGAGATCGCTGCCGCGTTTGACCTACCGTTGTCGCTGTTCCCGCCGCTAGTGGAATCCTTTGATCAGACGGGTACGCTACTGCCGGAGATTGCGGAGCAGAGCGGGCTTTCGCCTGAAACGAAGGTCTTTGCAGGTGGTGCGGACAACGCATGTGGCGCGATTGGCGCCGGCATTTTGAGCGAAGGCCGCACCCTGTGCAGTATCGGCACCTCAGGGGTTGTACTTTCTTATGAGGAACGCAAGGATATTGATGTGCAGGGGCGGGCGCATTTTTTTAATCATAGTGAGCAGGATGCTTATTATATTATGGGGGTTACGCTCGCGGCCGGATACAGCTTGACTTGGTTTAAGGATACCTTTGCACCAGAGCATTCTTTTGATGCACTGCTGGCAGATGTGAACTCTATTGAGCCGGGCAGCCAAGGGCTGCTGTTCACGCCTTATATCGTCGGCGAACGTACACCTCATCCAGATGCAACCATTCGAGGCAGCTTTATCGGGATGGATGCGGGGCATAAGCTTGCGCATTTTACACGGGCGGTACTGGAGGGAATTACGTTTTCGCTCAAGGAATCCATTGATATTCTCAGAGGAACGGGCAAAACGGTGAACGAAGTCATTTCCATCGGCGGCGGTGCACGTAATGAGGCATGGCTGCAAATGCAGGCAGATATTTTTAACGCGGATATCATCAAGCTGGAAAGCGAGCAGGGACCTGCCTTGGGGGCGGCCATGCTGGCTGCTTATGGTAGTGGCTGGTTTGAATCTCTGCAAGCGTGTGCTGAAGCTTTTCTGCGTGAAGCAGCGAGATATTCACCGAACCCGGAACGTGTGGTACGGTATGAAGGCCTATACGAGCTGTACCGTGAAGTTTACTTGCACACGCGAGAGCTAAGTGAGCATTTGGCAGTATATCGGTGAATACGGTGAGCTTTAAGCGTAAAATAAGAAGCGGCTTCGGGTGTAAGAAACCCCCGGAGCCGCTTTTTTCATGTGATGATGAGTTTGAATTAAATACTTTTCTTGATTTTCGCATGATCTTCATTCATAGAACTCCCGGCACAGCCAGGACATGACTTGCTCGACGAACACCCCGCACAGGCGCCTTGACGGCTTTTTCGCAAAAATCGTACCAGTACCCACGCACTATAACCGAGGATCGCCAATAAAATGATGATATTGATCATGGAATCCACTTCCTTTTATTTACTGTAGGGGCTGACTTAACCCCAACCTAATAATCTGCCACATTGATAGATCAAGACGGCGATGATATATGCGACGGTCAAAGGATAGATCACAGAAAATGCGGTCCAACGCCACGAAAGGGTTTCTTTACGAATGACCGCTACCGTAGCCAGACACGGAACATACAACAGAATGAACACCATAAAGCTAAAAGAGGCAAGCGGTGTAAAGGCCTGTCTGACCTGTAGTTCAAGTCCCTGCATATCAGGAACGTGGTAAATAATATTCATCGTTGATACGACAACTTCCTTGGCCATAAAGCCCGTGAGCAGGGAAGCACCTGCTTGCCAGGTGCCAAAACCGAGAGGTGCCAGTAATGGAGCGAACCAACCTCCAACGGTGGCAAG
This sequence comes from Paenibacillus sp. OT2-17, assembly GCF_009827695.1. Taxonomy (NCBI): domain Bacteria; kingdom Bacillati; phylum Bacillota; class Bacilli; order Caryophanales; family Paenibacillaceae; genus Paenibacillus; species Paenibacillus sp. OT2-17. The sequence continues at coordinate 12,742 of NZ_WUDQ01000022.1, forward strand.
CAGGCTGTCATCCATTTCTGCCCCGAAGCCCTGCGGACCGAAATTGGACAAGAGCCAGATGCCAACGGAACCTGCAAGAATAATGGTTCCAGCTTTGCGGACGAAGCCTTTGACCTTCTCCCATGTGCTGCGGAATAGTGTAAGAGCCTGCGGCACTCGATAGGGAGGAAGTTCCACGATGAAGAGGGAGGGCTCACCCGACAAAATGGATACTTTGGAAAAAATTTTGGCAAGTATAAGTGAAACGATGATTCCCAACACATACATTAGCATGATGATGCTTGCCGCATGTGTTGGGAAAAACACACCCGCAAACAACGCATATACCGGCAGGCGGGCCGAACACGACATAAAGGGCACCAACAATGTTGTAATGAGACGTTCTCTGGGCTGTTCAATGGTGCGTGCCGCCATAATCGCAGGGACATTGCAGCCAAATCCGATGATGAAGGGAATGAAGCTTTTCCCGTTCAAGCCAACGGATTGCATCAGGCGATCCATTAGTATCGTGACCCGTGCCATATACCCGGAGTCTTCGATCACTGAAATTATCAGAAATAAAATAGCAATTTGAGGCAGAAAAACAAGCACACCCCCGACTCCAGCCACGATGCCGTCCACGACTAGACTTTGTGTAAAAGCGGACGCGTTCAAGTGAACGAGTAACTCAGAAATCCAAGTGCTGAGTGTCCCTGAAAAAAATCCATCCAACATATCTGAAAGGATCGTACCCGCCCAATCGAAGGTGAACTTGAAGGTAGCGTACATCAGCAGCAAAAAGATCGGAACCCCCAGATATCGGTGAGTTAATAGTGCATCCAGCCTATCCGTCAAGCTGTGCGGTCTGAGTTTGGAGGTGTCGAGTGCCTTGGTGCACAGATCAGCAATCCATGCTGTTCGTACAGAACGAATATGCTGAGCAGGGGTGATGGCATGGCCTTCACCGAGAAGTTCTTCCTCGCAACGGTGGATGCGCACAGTTACTTGTTCACGCTGTACCTCATTCGTCATCCATTCCATGACGACAGGATTGCCTTCCAGACATTGCAGTGCGGCCCACCGCAGTTGCGGCACAGGTGCATTTGGCAGCAAGTCGCAAATATCGGTAATAGCAGCTTCAACGGCAGGGCCATAGTCCAATTGAAAAGCATTGGATGTACGTCTTACCTCCCGAAGAGAAGCGAGCATTTGCTTACTTCCACTGCCTGTACGCGCCACCATAGGAATGATGGGAACGTTCAACTGATCGGCTAACAATTCCTTGTTTACACGAAGACCCGTGGCATCGGCTACGTCAGTCATGTTTAAGCCAAGTACAAGCGGACGGCCATACTCCAGTAGTTGTACGGTTAGATAGAGATTACGCTGGAGCTGGGAGGCATCCACAATGTTGATCAGGGCCGTAGGAGGTTCTTCCAGCAAATATCGGGTTGCGACACCTTCATCCAGCGAAAGAGGGAGTAAAGAATAGGCGCCCGGCAAATCCACCAATACGGCGGACTTGTCACGCAGGATTCCTGTTTTCTTTTCCACTGTGACGCCGGACCAGTTTCCTACTTCTGCATACGTACGAGTCAGCTTGTTGAATAATGAGGTTTTTCCTGTGTTGGGATTACCGAATAGAGCGATCATGTCCATGTTGGAACAACCTCCAGTTGCTTCACTTGATTTTGACGGAGGCCAACCAGCTGGCCGTTGCATTCAATGACGATAGGACCGCCCAATAAACTGATTTTCTTTAATCGTATGATGGAACCTTCGTTGATACCCATATCTGTTAAGCGGCGGCGCAATGAGGGATGAAGAGGGGCAAGAGATTGCAAACGCACAGTCTGACCCAGTGGCGTACGAAGGAGTGAGATACATTCTGGCATGGTGCTCAGCCTTTCTGATCTAGAATGAGAATCAATATCATTTACTTCCGATGCCAGTACCATATCATGAGGAAACCTAGATTGCTGTGATAAAACTCTCTGCGAACGACAAGTCTGCTCATTGTCCCATCTGTTATATAGGCGAGTATAATGTCACACCCTGTCTTGAACTACTCCCTTACTCGTCTGCAACCGACAAAACTAGAGCGTTTGGGGCAACTGTTTTTATGGTAAGATATAGCTGTTTACAACTATGCTAAGAAGGGCAGGAACGCTCTGTATGAACAGAAAAATCGGGGTTAGGCTTGTAAAATGTCTGGTTGCGGGTGCAGCGCTGGCTGTGTTGCTGCCGCAGGCTGTGGAGTGGGGTAGCAATGTGTATGCGGCATCGACCAAGCCGGCTCCATCCGTATCATCGCAGCAGCTTCAGAACAAGCTTTTACAGGCAATGGCTACGCGGAGTGAAACGCTGACCTTTACATATCAAGGGCGAGTGAACGGTCTCAAGCAACAATTACAGACGGCCATCCAACAGGCCATGGAGAGCGATCCGTATGTGAATTATACGATCAAAAGCTACGCATTCAGCTATACAGGCACAACGACCTCCGCTCAGGTTACGATTCGTTTAAGCTACCGGGAGACTAAGGAACAGACAGCATATGTGGATAGCACAGTTAAAGCAGTGCTGGGGGATATTATTACGAAGGGAATGACGGATCATGAGAAGGTAAAGGCCATTCATGATTGGATCGTCGTTCGCCTGAAGTATGATGAAGCACAACAAAAGTACACAGCCTATGATGGCCTGAAAACGGGAAGCACGGTCTGTCAGGGTTATTCACTGCTGGCCTATAAAATGCTGGAACGTGCAGGCATTACGAACCGGATTGTGGAAGGAAGAGCAGGGGGCCAGCTGCATGCCTGGAATCTTGTTTTATTAGATGGTCGATGGTATCACATGGATACGACATGGGATGATCCAACCCCGGATCGCGCGAACGAGGTAAGCACTTCATATTATCTGTTGACGGATACCGAAATGCGGCGGGATCACTCATGGGTTAAGCCGTATCCTCAGGCGAATACATCGTATCGGGAAACCTTATCAGCACTGGTAGCTACCGGAGGATCAAAGGCTGCTGTGTATCAAAAACTGTACAATACCCTCGAATATCCGCTGCAAGACGGCAAGGGTCTGGTTAAAACATCCGCCGACATTAAGGAACAGGTGCGTAAGATTGTAAATAAGGGAGGGACGACACTTACCTTTGCCTATCAGGGAACGGAGCGAAGTCTCAAGGAGGATTTACAATCCTTATATCAACTCGGTTTGAAATCCATTTCTTATCAAATTACGGATTTAGGAAGTACCGGCAATCTTCGTGTAACCCTGAAATGGACCTAATCATCTTGCTGTAAAAAGCTACATTAACAAAGGAGTATTCTATTTATATGCACAAGCGTTCCTTTACCTACTTGCTTGGCACGCAGACTATGTCCAATGCGGCCGACATTCTTTACATTATGGCACTTGTGTCTCTGGTTTTTCATGAAACGGACTCGATCTTCTCTTCGGTACTCGTCCCGTTGCTGCGAATGGGGGCACAGATGATCAGCGGCTTTTTAGCACCGCTCATTTTGGTCCGATTCCAGCTCCCTTTTATTTTATTCGTTTCTCAGTTCGGGCAATTGGCTTTCTTTGCTGTTCTGCTGGGCCACTTGTGGTCAGCGGGTACGGAGCCGATATGGGTGATGGTGTTTACGTTGGTGGCAGCCATGTCCTTTTTGGACGGATGGACCACGCCTGCGCGTAATGCGCTGATTCCCCGCCTTGCGTCCGGGGAAGGACTCATGCGGGCAAACAGTCTGGTATCGGTCAGCGATCAGACGGTGCAATTAGCGGGGTGGGGGCTTAGTGGTGTGCTCGTAGCCATGCTAGGCTCAGAAAAAACACTACTGGTGGCCGGCGGGCTGTATATGGTAGCAATGATCTTCACCAGTCTGATTCGAGATCCACTAGAGGGTAAAGCCCATTATTTGCTGCAACCTGGAACAAGGGTGCGAGGTGGAGATGTCTCAGTTTCCGAAACTGGTACTGAGTCCGGGCAAGGGCATCATGACTTGCCTCCTGCACGGTTGGAAGATACACTGTATGGCCCGGAATCAGAGAGCACCGCACTACCTCCCAAACGTAAAAAGGAAATACTCCGTGAAGGCTGGAGCCTCATCGGAGCCAGTCGCAGACTGAAAGCTCTTATTTTTATGGATATGATTGACCTTCTAGGGGGTTCGGTTTGGGTAGGCGCGTTCACGCTTGCTTTCGCTCAGCAGGTTTTGCACAAGAGTGAGGCATGGTGGGGATACATCAATGCAGCGTATTTTGCAGGAGCGATTGGCGGCGGCATCGTTGTCCTCGCCTGCGTCAAGCATTTGCAGCGCAGACTGCTGCCCGCCATGTTGGCGGGGATGGCAGGCTACGGGCTGCTGACAGCGTGGTATGCACTGAACACATTACCGCCACTAACGCTGCTTATCGTGTTGTTGATGGGACTACCTGCGGAAATGTCCGTCGTATCCCGCCGCACGATGATGCAAATGAGTGTGTCCGTACATGATTTGCCCAAGGTGCTGTCTGCCCAGGCCACACTGACAAGTTTGACCTTTTGTATATCGCTGCTTTTAATGGGCTGGATTGCAGATCATCTGGGCATCGTTAATTTGTACTTGTTTTCTGCAGTGCTGACGCTGATTGCTGTTATATACGGTATTTTTAGTCGTCGTGCCTTATCCATGTCTTTGTCAGCTTCATTGGAACCTTCCTCCAAATAAACAGAAAAAGCCCGTCTCCGGGCATATACAGGTGAAAATGCGGATAAACGGTCTTGGACCAGGTTTACCAGCGTGTTTTCCCTGATATGTGGAGACGGGCTTTTTTTACTGTTTTCTATTATTTATCCGAAGAAGCATCCGGACTCAAATCACATTCTTTTAATGGAACGATTTTAGTACGTTTGGTCCATTTGTAGCCGAGCCACAGCAGAAGGAACAGCGGCACACTCATGTACGTAGCGATCATCGTTTTCCAGTCAATCTCCTGTCCGGTGAAGGCATCCGCCCCTTGCCCGATAATGACAATGATACACAGAGCGAAGGCGAACAACGGCCCAAACGGGAACCAGCGGGCTTTGTATGGCAGCTCACTTAGACTGTGACCCTGTGCAGTAAAGGCACGGCGGAAACGATAATGGCTGACCGCAATCCCGACCCACGTAATAAATCCACACATTCCGGAGGCATTCAGCAGCCAGTTATAGACTACACCGTCTCCATACAGAGAGGCGAGAAAGGCCAGCATACCGACAGCGGTCGTGATCAGCAGCGCGTTCATAGGAATGCCGCGTCTATTGATATGTCCGAGAAAACGCGGGGCTTTACCTTCCCGTGCCAAAGCGTACAGTACCCGAGTTGCCGCGTACATACCCGAGTTACCTGCCGACAATACGGAAGTCAGAATAACGGCGTTCATAACAGAAGCAGCAATCGCAAGCCCTGCTTTTTCAAATACGAGCGTGAACGGGCTGACCCCGATGTCACTGATATCTCCCCGCAGCAGATTCGGATTGGTGTACGGAATGATCAATCCAATCACGAGAATCGCCAGAATATAAAAGAACAGGATGCGCCAAAAGATTTGACGGATGGCGCGCGGCACATTTTCACGCGGATTTTCGCTCTCTCCAGCGGCTACCCCAATCAGCTCCGTTCCCTGAAAGGAAAAGCCCGCTGCCATGAATACGCCCAATACAGCAAAGAATCCGCCATGGAATGGGGCGTCTCCTACCGTGAAGTTGGCAAAGCCGATCGCAGGACCACCCATAATGCCAAAGATCATCAGCACACCTACAGTCAAAAAGATGACGACGGTCACAATTTTAATCATGGCGAACCAGTATTCAGACTCACCGTAGCCTTTGACGGTCAACGCGTTGAGCGCGAAGATTACGGCTAGGAATAACAGGCTCCACCAGGCAGAGTGGCTTTCCGGGAACCAGTATTTGATGAGCACGGTCGCTGCTGCCAATTCGGCAGCAATCGTCACTGCCCAGTTGTACCAGAAGTTCCAGCCCATGGCGAAACCAAAAGCCGGATCGACGAAGCGACCTGCATAGGTGTTAAAAGAGCCAGATTCAGGCATAAATGTAGCCAACTCACCGAGGCTGGTCATAAGGAAGTAGACCATGAGACCAACTGCTGCATAAGCCAGCAGGGCACCACCGGGTCCAGCTTCGGCAACCGCGCCTCCACTGGCGAGGAACAGACCTGTTCCGATAGAGCCGCCGAGGGCGATCATCGTCATATGGCGGGCTTTGAGACTTTTACGCAAGGTTGCGTCAGGTGTTGCTTTGTGTTGCACGTTCAAACACTCCTTCATGAAATTGTATTTCATGTCAGGGCAAGAGCCAGAAGGAGGGGGAGTATATAAATCAAAAAACCGCAGGGAATACGCCTGCGGTCTTGTCTATGCATTCCGCACCATACCTTCTTCTATAACAAGATAGCTCAACACACGTGTCTGTGTTAGGACAGCGTGTGACAGTTCTGCTCCTTTCGGTTAGCAGCCCCAGCATTCGGAGTATTTACAAAGAGTCAGCTCCGCATACTTCGGCGGGTGTACCTTTCCACTGGAATCTCAGACGGCTCTTATCGTCTCCTCCGGTGTACTGATTACATCCGCGACCTCTACCTCATCATAAAACAGGGTTGATGAGGTGTATGACATGATATTTTATTGTATAGCGAACTACAGTATATCGTACCTGTACATCTTCTGACAATCGACAATTTTTTGAAAATCACTCGTAGAATCTTAAATTAAGAGTTCCGCTTGGCCATCTGCTGCCAAACCGTTCCCGCGGCTTGTTCGCCTGATTCGATGCGCTCCAGCGCCATTTTAGCCTGTAGACTAACCTCAAATTCGGGATCATCGACGGCCTTCTCCAGCGCATCACGCGCATCCTCGGTTCCAACCTCGTATAAAAAACGTGCCGCCCGCCAGCGCACCAACTTGCTGCTATCCGACAGGGCTCCGATCATTGCGCTGGTAGCGACCGGGTCGCCGATGTCCGACAACGTGTCGCCTGCGGTGCGGCGTACTGCCGCTGAAGGATCGCGCAGTGCCTCGGCTAGCAGATCCATCGCCTCCGGTGAGCGAATATCGCCCAGATAGACGACGCCCAGCCGCCGCAGCTGCATTTTGTCGTCATGCAGCGCTTGCCGGATTAGCGGCAAATGCTCGGGCGTCGGTTCCAGCCGATCCAGAGCAGCGTAGCGTGTGCGCCAATCCTCGTGCTGCAGGGCCTGCCCCAGCTCAGCATCGCTCCACTCGCGGCGTTCCTCTACGAATTCGCTGTTGTTTGCGCCGTGGGCAATCGCCTGTTGGATAATCTGCTCCAGCCGCTCTTGCGGAAAGGCTGCCTCCAATTCCTGCTCGACCTCGCGTGCAATGTCCGGTAGTTCACCATAGCGGACGCCGTAATCACTCAGCTTGCGTTCCTTAATCAGCGTTGCACTCGCTACACGGGTAACGGCTTGCACAAAGCGGTCGGACAAGGAAATTCGTTCCTCCTGCTGCCCCGCCTTGACTCGAATTTGCATAGGAATGCCGCGAAATAATTGCACAAAAACCTGTGCCTCGCCAAATGCCTCTCCAGAGGTTTCCTCTGGCAAATCCCAATTGGCGTCAGCGCCTTCCTCGCCTAGCCGATCCCGGACTTGACCCAAAATAGTGGACCAGTCTGCATTCCCTTTGCGGTCAAGGGCTACAAAGTCGGTCGTGTGAAACACGCTTTTGACCCCTTCAATGCCCAGCATGCGCCGGATAAATGGAGGAGCGGAACGCTCATTGTCCCGTGTATATGTTCTGCGGATACCCGCTTCCAGTCGCTCATCCAGATGCAGCATCATGGTGTTCGGACTGGGAGTTGGCTCGATAGATGTTATTTTCATAGCTCAGTACAGCCTCCTGTTCAAAAGTTCTCCATATATAGCTTATCTGTATTGTAACTCATTCTGCGAATGTCTCCAAAGAGAAGTTCGTGTTTATGAGGAAAACACAATGACATATCTCACACCAACTCACGTAAACATGGCTGATGAATATGGAGGTTTTTTTAATAAAAACAGGATGCTATATAAGCCGAACTCGAAAAATTAACATGAAAACGGAGTAGGTGGAATGGTGCTGTACAAGCGTAGCGGTCGCGATGAAAAGCACCATCCGACTGCGCAGTGGCGCTATAGGTAGCTTTTAAGTTCAGTTTATAGTTCGATGCTGTCTATGCATTCCGCTTCAGCGGATCGTTCTGGTGGCTGGGAATGAGCAGGGAGGCGATAAAGCCTAGAGACAGAACAGCTGCCAGCAGCATAAATGTAGTCGTCTGATTACCGCCATTATCCATCAAGCGAATGGAAAGCACAGGAGCTAGACTTGTACCGGCAAACAGGATGAAGGTATATAGTGAGACAGCTATAGCCCTCGCTGCACCGCCGAGCTGGCCGACGATTGCTATGAGTGAAGGAACACTCAGGGCAATGCCGCTGACAAAGCATACACTCAACACCACGATAGTCATAAGAGTGTGTGTCATTCCCATCAGCGCCAAACTCAGAATGGAAAGAATAAGAGCTGTACGTAATATAAGGTGCACACCGTATTTCTGGGCTAACTTTCCGGCGAATGGTGAAAGGAGCATGCCGATGATACCAGCGGATCTGACATAAAGCATCTGTCGGCTATTCAGGCCAAATTCAGGGCCGCCAAGATAGCTACCCAAAACCGTATACATGCTCACAAAGGACATCAGGAGAACAAAAGCAACCGTATAGCTTAACCATAAAGGATACGAGCGCAGAACGGTCCCTAACTGACTGAAAGCTGACCAAATGCGAACACCTCGTTGAGGAGAGGGGGGTTTAGGAAGGAAAAAAAGGACGATTAGGAAGGTAATTGCATATAAAATGCCTAACATCCGAAATACCGTATTCCACCCCATTTGCTCGCTAATGACAATACTAAATACCTGACCAGCGATACCTGCTACTAGAAAACCGGTGCTGATAAAGCCGATAGCCGTTACCCGTTTTTCGGTCGGGAACATATCGACAGCGTATGCAAGAGCAACGGGAGAAAAGGTGGCCGCAGCTAAACCCTGAAGCAAGCGCAGTGTAACTAATACAGAATACTGACTGGTTAAGCTGAGGGATAACGAAATAATCGTTAATGCGAGCAGTCCGGTGACGATAACCTGCTTTCGTCCAAAGCGGTCAGACAATCCACCATAAACAAGACATCCCGCCGCAAAGCCTAAGGAAAAGATACTGCCCGGCAGGGCTGCTTCAGCAAGCGTTTTTCCAAACACTTTAGCAAAAAGAGGGACCAAAGGGATCGTCACATACAGGCTGGACATAACGGCAACCGCTGACCAGCATAGGATTACAGTCATCCATGCATAAGGGAGAGCCACATTTTCTTTCTGTATAACGGTATGATTGGTTCGTAATTTACTCATCAATTGAACACTCCTTGATCATAAAATAAGCAGCTTGTTGATACGCGCAATTAAATATATTAGACAACCTAATTATATGTTTAAAAAAATTTATCTGCCCACCCCCAATCTGCCTTCCATATGATGATGGATTTTTTCTATAATCCGCGAAAAAACGACCTGCTCCTCTGGCTCCAAAATACTCGCTAGAGAAGCACAGGAAGACCAAAATACAGGGAGCACCTGCTGTACAAGATGAGTCCCCGCTTCTGTAATGCGTACATGAATTTTGCGTCGATCTGTAGAATTATGTTCTCTGATAATCCATCCTCGTTGCTCTGTCCAGTCCAGGAGGGATGTAACAGATGCACGCCGGATTCCTAGACGGTCGGCAATCATAGAGGGGCTCATCTGAGCCTGAGATTGGTGCAGTGTCAACAGCAACAACAGATCGAGCTTACTCTCTGTGAGGCCGTAAGCAGATAGATCTAGATCGATCGCGTCGAGCACGTTATCGCTCGTCCATAGCAAGAAGAGACCCATGCGGGCAAGTTTTCGATCCGTTCCTGCAAGGGCAGTTTGATCCATTAACTCCAGATAAGGTTCTGGACCCAGACGGGGAAGAGGTTGCTGGACGGTGTCCCGCTTACTTTGTTTTGGTGGCATACATTCACTCTTTTCATATAATTAGGCTATCTAACTATATATCAATATAGCGTATTGAAATGCATAAAACAATATCTAAAAAGAAATACTGCTACATTCAATGCAGAAGCAGGGTTAAAACTCGATAGAATGAACCAAACTGTGAATAGGTTACCAAAATGCGCCAATAGATAAGTGAAGGAGGCGTTCCTATGTTCCGCAAGCAGGAAAGAACGCTCATTATTGTATGTATAGTAATTGCGGCCATCATGCTATATGCCGTAATTAAAAGCATAGCTCGCTTGACTCCTTAGTTGGTAATCCAGAGTGATCTGCGATGTTTAAAATGTGAAATGAAGGAGTGAAACCCATTTGTCTTCATTGGACCCTGTATTGCTAAGCCGGATGCTGACCGGAATTACCCTGTTTGTTCATATCGTATTTGCATCCATCGGCGTTGGCGTACCCTTAATGATTGCACTAGCAGAATGGCGTGGGCTGCGAACCGGTGATCCGCATTATACACTGCTGGCCCGACGGTGGGCGCGAGGGTTTGTCATTACCGTTGCCGTGGGTGTCGTTACAGGCACCTCCATTGGTCTACAGCTCAGCTTGCTTTGGCCCACCTTTATGCGGGTGGCTGGACAAGCGATTGCGCTGCCTCTGTTTTTGGAGACGTTTGCTTTTTTCATCGAAGCTATATTCCTGGGCATCTACTTGTATACCTGGGATCGGTTTAAAAGCAAATATTTTCACCTGATGCTGCTCATCCCGGTAGCGATTGCCTCATCTGCATCAGCGGTTTTTATTACGACTGTGAACTCGTTCATGAACCAACCTCAAGGTTTTACACTCAAAAATGGAGTCATGACTGATATTCATCCCATCCAGGCCATGCTAAATCCGGCTACCCCGACTAAAGTTTCTCATGTACTGGCTTCTTCGTATACATTGAGCGCTGGGGTGCTGATGGGACTGGCGGCTTACAGCATGCTGAGGGGACGTAATCACCCTTATTTCAAAAAGGCGCTGAAGCTGACTGCCACCTGTACCATTGTGTTTGCCATCAGTACCGTGATGATTGGAGATGCATCCGGTAAATTTCTGGCCAAATATCAGCCAGAGAAGCTGGCCGCCGCCGAATGGCATTTTGATACGATGACGCACGCGCCCTTCGTATATGGCGGATATATGGATAAGAACGGTGAAATCAAGTATGCGCTGAAAGTGCCTTATGCACTTAGTGTGTTGGCCGGGAACCTGCCCAGTACGGAGGTCAAGGGCTTAAATGATTATCCCGTAGATGAGCGTCCGCCACTGTCTATTCATTATATGTTTGACCTCAAAATCACCACAGGGGTGCTGATTCTCGTCATTCCGCTGCTATATCTGATCCGCAAGCGTTTGCCAGGTCGCAAACCATACCCCAGATGGCTGCTGTTGGCGCTCATTTTGGTGGGGCCGATGGCGATGGTAGCTATTGAACTCGGATGGATGTTTGCGGAGGTCGGTAGACAGCCGTGGATTTTACGCGGATATATGAAAGTCTCCGAAGCAGCGACCACTTCTACGAGTGTCGGGTGGATGCTGGTGCTGTTTGTTATTTTGTATCTGGTGTTGTGTTTCTCGGCCATTAAGGTACTCAGCAAGCTATTCCGCAATAAGGATGCGGTAGAAGAGATAAGGCAGCTGGGCCTGGAAGGGGCTGAAGGCAAGTGAGCTATGAGATTGTAGGTATCGCCATTTTGTGGACGTTCCTGTTCGGATATTTGCTTGTGGCATCCATTGATTTTGGTGCAGGGTTTTTCAGCTTTTACAGTGTGTTAACAGGCCACCAGAACAAAATCCACAATATCATTCAACGGTATCTGTCCCCGGTGTGGGAGGTAACAAACGTATTTCTCATCTTTTTTGTGGTGGGATTAAACGGGTTCTTCCCGGATGCGGCATATTACTATGGTACGGCGTTACTCGTTCCCGGTAGTATTGCGATTGTGCTTCTTGCCATCCGAGGAGTGTATTATGCATACAATACGTATGGGCATTCCGGTAAAAATAATATCGTCTACATGGCGTTATACGGTGCGACAGGGTTGCTGATTCCGGCGGCACTATCCACGGTTCTCGCCATTTCGGAAGGCGGCATTATTGTAGAAAACAGCACAGGTGTTCATCTGCAATGGGGCCAGCTATTAAGCAACCCCTACACGTGGGCGGTTATTATTCTGGCGCTGGTGAGTGTATTGTATATCTCGGCGATGTTTTTGTCCTTTTATGCCAAAAGGGCAGGGGACAAGGTTGCTTTCGAAATCGTACGAGGGTACGCGTTGCTCTGGAGTGCTCCTACGATTTTGGCGAGTCTGCTCGCATTTTTTCAGATTAACAAACAAAATCCAGATCATTTTACCAATATGCTGAACATAGCCTGGATGTTTGTTGCATCCTTCATATGCTTTGCGGGAGCAGTGTATCTGGTATGGCAGCGGCGGCATCTGGGGGTTTCATTCATATTGGTGATGCTACAATTTGCATTTGCCTGGTATGGCTACGGCCGCTCGCATCTCCCGTATGTTCTGTATCCCTACATTAATGTCTACGACAGCTTTACAAATTCTACGATGGCGTATGCATTGATTACGGCGTTTGTTGCGGGTCTGCTGGTGCTGATCCCTTCGCTAATCCTGATATTAAGATTGTTTCTGTTCGATGCAAAATATGTGCGCGGACATGAAGGGAAGAAAGGGTGAGTTAGAGTGGCTGCTTTCGAGCATTTTACGATTATGTACGAGTCACCTATCATTATTGTCGTGGCGATTGTGTTTTTGTTTATTTATTCGGCACGCTTTAAAAATCCACAAGACTGACAACAACAGGTGGAACAGGCCTTCCTGATTGATTCGGGAGGTCTGTTTTTGCTGTATTATCGCAGAATTTCCTTTACAGACGTGATTGAATTATACTTTACATATATCAGGATGTTGCATCATTTTATGTTCACACTCGAGTGACAATATATAGTTAAATTGAACCGCTGCGTTTTTTGGAGAACGGGTTCATCAGGGAGGGAGCTGCATCATGCCCAAAGTTCGTTTTAACAATATGGATCATGTAAATACCGATAAAACAATCAAGCAATTCAGACAATGGCGGCAGGAGCGACGCAGCAAAATAAAGGATTATACGTTCGTTGTGCCGAACCATCCCCCGGAGCTGGAATTTCTGCATAGCAATCGGGAGATGGCGACAGCGACCTGGGTGGGACATTCCACCTTTTTCATCCAGTATCATGGGCTGAATATCGTCACCGATCCGGTATGGGCAGAGCGTATGGCTTTTGATAAAAGGTTGGCTCCGCCCGGCATTCGTATTCAGGATGTACCACCACTGGACATCATTCTGCTGTCTCATTCACATTATGATCATTTACATTTAGAATCGTTGCGGAAATTATATCGTGCAGATACGCTGATGCTCGTACCCACGGGGTTAAAGGCGAAAATGATCCGCAAAGGTTTTCGTAACTGTCATGAGCTGCAATGGTGGGAGCATTTTACGGTAGGAGGGGTGCGATTTACGTTTGTTCCAGCCCAGCATTGGACACGACGCACGCCGTTTGATACGAACACTTCGCATTGGGGGGGATACGTTCTGCAAAATGAGCAGCAGGTGATTGGCTCTGCCACGTCCGTCACGGAACCTCATCCTCATTCGAATACAGATTCAGAGCATACACCGACGTTGTATTTTGTGGGAGACACTGGATATTTTCGTGGGTTTAAGGAGATTGGCGAACGCTTTGCCATTGACCTGACCTTTATGCCGATTGGTGCGTATGAACCGGAATGGTTCATGACCTCGCAGCATGTGACACCGGAGGAGGCATTGCAAGGGTTTGTAGATTGCGGCGCAGATCAGATGATTCCGATGCACTACGGAGCCTTCAAGCTTGCGGATGATACGCCAAGAGAGGCGCTGGATCGTCTCGAAGCGGAGCGTGAGCGTATGGGTATTGCGAAGGAACGCATTCATGTTCTGGGGCACGGAGAGACGCTGAAAATTGGACGTCGCTGCTCAACTACAATCTGAGGAATTCGACATAATCCTTATAGAAAAAGCGACTCTGCGGACAATTGATATTGTCTGCGGAGTCGCTTTTTTTGTTTTTAGGCTGTGATGCAGGATTAAACTGCTTCCGTATCACTCGCCAAAGAGGAATCGCTGTTGGCGATGGGATGACGAACGATTTTAACTTCATAGAACGTGATTTTATTTTCAATAATATAGTCCGGAATTTGACGGTGGCTATGGGATTCGCGGAATGCTTCGCTTTTCGTCCAGCCTTGGAAGTTCTCCTTTTCTTTCCAGCGTGTACTGATCGTTACTTCCTCATAATCCTTCGTGTTTTCAGTCAGCAGCACTTCTAGACCGAGAAAACCTTCCATTTTTTCAACTTCTCCTTCTTTGTTAAATCTTTCGATGAGTAGATGTGCATTGCCCGGTGTGATTTTAGATGTATTTGTAACGATAACCATATTAAATTCCTCCTGAATGATGTGGTATGGTCGGTATAATAACCGGATAGCCATTCTCAAATTTGATGGTAGCGTTCATTTCATAAATGTCGCGAAGAAAAGCAGACGTCAAAATCTCACGGGGTTCGCCGGCAACGGCGATTCGTCCCTTTTTAAGCGCAATCATATGATGACAATAGGCCGCAGCTTGCTGCAAATCATGCAGTACCATAACAATCGTCAAGCCGGACTCGTGATTGATACGCCGCAGCATATCCATAACTTCAAATTGGTGGGCGATATCCAGAAAAGTGGTCGGTTCATCGAGCAAAAGAATATCCGTTTGTTGGGCCAAGGCCATTGCAATTCGTGCTTTTTGTTGTTCACCTCCCGATAGAGTATGGAACATCCGATCTGCATAGGGCTGGATGCCCGTGATCTTCATGACATGGTCCACGATTTGCTGGTCCTGTCCGGTATGGCGTACCCTCAAGCCCTTGGCATGAGGAGATCTTCCGTAAGCGACCAGCTCGCGGACCGTCAATAACGGCAGCATATCCTTCATTTGCGGTAGCATTGTAATCGTCTGGGCAAAATCACGCCGCTTGTATTCCTGCACGGGCTTGCCGAGGACGGAAACCTGACCCTGATCCTGCTTGAGCAGCCGGGTCATGATCCGCAAAAGCGTGGACTTGCCTGAACCGTTCGGTCCGACGATCGCGGTGAGCTGACCAGCGGGCAAGGTGATATTCACATCGTCCAGCTTGAAATACCCACGTTGTATGGAGATATGCTCACCCTGAATGGCTGTCATCCAAAATTCCCCCGTTTCTTGAGCAGGATTAAGAAGAACGGTGCCCCGATGACGGCCAGCAAAATACCTACAGGCAGTTCAATCGGGTCAAACCAGGATCGCGCCACCGTATCTGCGAGAACAACCAGCGTTCCGCCGCCCACAATGGAAAGGGGAAGGAGGAAACGATAATCTCCCCCGATCAGCAGCCGTATGACATGGGGAACGACCAGTCCTACAAAGCCGATCAACCCGGCTACACTGACTGCTGTACCGGCAAGCAGGGCAGAAAGCAGGATAATGAGCATGCGTTGAAGCTCTACTCGCTGGCCCAGCAGCTGTGCTGAATCGTCGCCCAGCAGCAGTAGATTAGCAGGTTTAATCGCAAAGAAAGAGGCGATTAATCCAATGATGGCGTAAGGAGCCATGAACTCTAGATGATGCCAACTTCTTCCGTTTAATCCGCCGGATAGCCAAGGAAGAACGGCCTGTACGCGGTCGCTGTACATGACCATTACGCCGTTGGTGAGTGCGCCCAGCAGCGCGTTGATCGCAACGCCAGCGAGCACAATTTTAACAGGCGATGCCCCTCGGTCCCAAGCCAGCAGATAAATGACGATTGCGCTCAGAAAGGCTCCCAAAAAGGCGGTTATCGGAAGAAGGTAGCTGAGCTGTGGAAGCATCACCATCGTAATGACGGCGGCAAGTCCACCTCCAGCCGATACACCAATAATGCCAGGGTCAGCCAATGGATTTTTCATAACACCTTGAAGAAGTGCTCCGGAAGCTGCAAGACAAGCTCCTACGAGTAAACCTACTAATACTCTGGGTAGCCGGAGATCCATCAGGATCGTGCGATATGTAGAATCATCATTATGTAGCAAAACATGATTGATTTCTTGAAGTGGAATCGACACCGAACCGTAGGCCAGACCGTACACAGAGACGGCCAGCAGTAGAATCGGAAGGGTAATCCAGGCGATGGTGCGTCTTCTGGCGCGCTGTAGTTTGTTCATCTCCATCACCTATTTCGCCGGATACAGCTTTTGATGCATCAAATCCAGCGCTTTAGTGACACGTGTGCCCGGATTCGTACCGAACAGGTCTGAAGGTAAAACCTCGACCTGATTGTTTTTGACTGCTCGGATTCCGTTCCAAGCTGCATTTTCCTGCATTTCTTTTATAAATGCGGCTTTAACATCTTCCGTATTGCCATGGGTCATGATGAAGATGTAGTCAGGGTCAGCCTGTATGATGCGTTCTGTGTTCAGCTGCGCGTATTGTGGGAAATTTTGCAGGCCCGGAAAATCAGCGGCGATGTTGGAGCCACCTGCAGCTTCCAGAATGTTTCCACTCAGTGAATTCGGCAGTGCCGCCATATACGTAGCCGGGGCTCCGTAGACTAGCAACACCTTCGGTTTGGAGGCAGAAGCGGTTTCCTTTTGCAGCTTAGCTACTTGTTGGTCAATTTGCTGGTTCAGCTTCACGGCCTGAGCCTGCTTTTGCAGTAATTGTCCGAACAGCGTAATTTGCGACTGAATATCGTGAACTGAATTGGCTCCCGTCAGTAGCAGCTGCGAACCGACTCCTTCAATGGCTGGAATGTCTTTTTCATTCATAGGATAATTGCCTAGCACGACATCCGGTTTGAGCATCGTAATTTTCTCCAGATCGACTTCATGAGTGGAGCCTACTTGCTGAACGTTC
>NZ_WUDQ01000230.1:0-5488 GCF_009827695.1 Paenibacillus sp. OT2-17
AGCTCCGTCACCGATGGTCACACCCGGCAAAATGGTTGTGTTGGCGCCGATCAACACATGATCACCAATCACCACTTTACCGATACGATACTCCTCTATGAGGTATTCGTGAGCCTTCCCTATCCGGCGATATTCCTGCATATACCCGGTTTTGGTCCTCGGTATCCCCTCCTGCTGCAATGCCTGCCTTCAACAGTTCTTCTTTTGCTTGTAAGGCCCGTTCTGGAGTGCTGAAAACCCCATATTGCAGCAAATAGTAGGTTTGTGGAGGTACCTGAGCCTCTATGACAGTGACAGGGACAGAATTCTCTTTTGCAGATATTGCATCCACACCAACAGATTCTTTAAAGACCGGTACAGCCTCCTCTACTGAAGGATCTGATCCCGGGACCATGCCTCCTCCGTTAAACAGTAACAACATAATATATCCAAACATGCCTCCAGTCACCAGCGCGCTGGCTACAGAGCCAACCAGTTTCCATCTTGAAGGGTGGGGCGGACGCTTTCTGTACTCTTGGACAGAATGATAAGCTTCCTCATCCTCTTCCAGGCTATCTGGTAGAACTTCCGCATCTGACCAGGAAGCCGCCGAACGGCCAAAGGGGTCCTCCCATCCCTCTTGTACTCTTAATGTTGGAGCAAAACGCCGACTTGAAATGCGTTTGTTCAGATCCTCAGGCTCGTTGATCTCTGATTCTTGCGTAGCTACAGTATTTTTCTTCATTCCTCTGTTCCGTTCCGTTCCTTTATGCGAGTTATCAGTTTCACGCTGTTCGTTCGTAATCGACTCGTTTTTGTACGGAAGCACCTGTAGCTTATCCTCCCGGCTTGTCTCCGGCAACTGTTTGTCGAACCGGAATTTCATCTTTGTCTTGTTCATGGATGCACTCCCTCCTTGTCCCATACTTCCTCATAGTCTGTTGTATGAGTCAAGCTAAGAATATATACCCCAGCATTACAAAAAAAGGGTATCCCGAAACACAGTCGTGTTCGGAATACCCTCGAATAAATGTAATTCATTGGCGTAACGGCTCATTTTTATACGTATTACACTTGCTGTCCGCGAAGATGGCGCGCTAACGCGTCACCTGCTTTCCAGATATCTCCCGCTCCCATCGTCAGCACAAGATCACCCGGCTGTAAGCGATCTTTCAACTCCTCGATCACAGCTTCTTTGGTCGGCAAATAGATTGCATTCGCATTGCTGTTTTGGACGATTAAATCCACGAGCTTGGAAGAATGCACGCCTTCAATCTGTTTTTCTCCCGCTGGTGAATAAATATCGGTAATGATGACTTCACTAGCCTCGCTAAACGCGCGGCTAAACGCATCGAGCAGGAAAAAGGTGCGGCTATAGCGTTGCGGCTGGAATACAGCAATAATACGCTTGCCAGTCGCTCTCGCTGCGCTAATCGTAGCCTCAATCTCTGTTGGGTGATGCGCATAGTCATCAATAATCAGTATGTCATTGCTTTCACCTAGTACTTGAAAACGACGCTTCGCTCCGTGAAATTCTACAATAGTAGCAGCGATTTGATCGAATGGAATCCCTGCTTCCAAACAGGATATCACAGTAGCCATCGCATTATACATGTTATGTTTACCCGGCACTGATAGTTCGATCGTTCCGAGTGCTATTCCTTTACGGCTCATAGTGAAGCTTAATCGACGGTCACCTAATTGGATATCTGTCGCCATATAATCCGCTTCATGCTCCACTCCATAAGTAATGACCCGAGTCTGGAGCTGAGGCAACATTTCCCGGATGTTCTGATCATCTGCGCATACAATAGCCGCCCCATCCGGTCGAATTTGACTCAAAAACTGTACATAGGCACTTTTCAGACGATTAAAGTCGCCATCGTAATTTTCCAAATGATCCGCTTCAATATTGGTTACAATGCCTTGCCAAGGATGATATTGCAGGAAAGAACCATCACTCTCATCCGCCTCAGCAACGACAAACTCGCTTTTACCTGCTTTGGCATTCGTCCCCAAATTCGTGATTTCGCCGCCAATAATATACGTTGGATCAACGTTACATCTTTCCATAACCAGAGCGATCATGGAAGAGGTTGTCGTTTTACCGTGCGCACCCGCAACAGCTATTCCCTTACGTTCGTTAAGCAAGCGAGCCAGCATCTGCGAACGGTGCAGAGTTGGAATATTCAATTCCTCCGCTGCCACCCGCTCCACATTGTCACGTGACAATGCTGTTGAATAGACGACGATATCCGCGCCTGCAATATGCTCAGGCGTGTGTCCAATATATATTTTTGCGCCTTTTGCCGCCAGTTTTTCTGTCAGCTCCTGTGATGCCACATCTGAGCCAGTCACGGTATAACCCATCTCCAGCATGACCCGAGCAATCGCGCTCATCCCGTATCCGCCGATACCGATAAAATGAACATGTTCCGAAGTAATCAACAAATTTCACCAACCTTTTTCCGAATCGGTTTGATACATAAGGGTAGCCCGTACATCCGCAATAAGGTACAGCGTGCCGGACACCACCCCCAGATCTTCCGCTTCCGTATGTGACTGAAGCAGGCCAAGAGCCTTTTTCCAGTCACCTTCTACAATTATTTTTAAATCCGTTTTGGCATAAGACGGCCGCAGCTTCTCCACGAGATGAGCCAATTCAGCGGCATTCATTTTGCGGCGAAAATCGGGCTCGGTCAGGATAAGCGTATCCACTAGTGGCAGTATATGCTGCAAGTATGCTTCATGATGCTTGTTTGACAGCATCCCCATCATTAAAACCAATTTTTTGTACGAATACACTTGAGGAAGACTCTTGGCCAGCGTCTGTGCTCCTTCTGGATTATGAGCTCCATCAAGGACAATCCTCGGCGAGGTACTGACTTGTTCGAGACGCCCTGCCCAGGCAGTTTGCCTAAAGCCCTCCAGCAGTTCTGCATCATCCAACACAAAAGCCATATACTGACGTAGGACCTCAAGTGCCATCATAGCTCCTGCCGCATTAGAACATTGGTGCTCGCCTAACAACGTGATGTCAATTTCCATATGTCGGAAGGGCCCCGCGAATGAAAAGGTCTGAGCTGTTTCATCCCCATTTAGCCGTTCATACGTAAACTGTTCTCCTGCCAGGTACAAGGTAGCTCCTTGCTTTGCCGCCGTTTCACGTATGACCTGAATAGCCTCGGGTTGGGAAACACAACTGACGACAGGTACACCCGGTTTGATGATACCAGCCTTTTCCCTTGCAATCTGTTCGAGCGTATCTCCCAAAATATCCGTATGATCATAGCCGACATTCGTAATAACCGAGACGATTGGACTCACGATATTAGTTACATCCATCCTTCCCCCGAGACCTGTCTCCCATACCACAACATCTGGGAAAGATACCGTAGCATAGTATAAAATAGCCAACGCTGTCGATACCTCAAACATCGTAGGTGATCCCAATTCACTATCTGCGATTTCTTTCACCAACGGATACAAGCGATTGGCAAGCAAAACCAGCGTTTCATCGGGAATATCGGTCCCATTGAATTGAAAACGGTTCGTAAATCGGGTGATGTACGGAGATGTAAAAGTTCCGACATCGTACCCACATTTCAGTAGCACAGAGGTCAGAAAGGCACAAGTCGAGCCTTTACCGTTGGTTCCCGCAATATGCACAAACTTCAGATGTCGTTGCGGATCACCCAACTTACTCATTAGCTGTTCAATTCGTTCCAATCCGGGTCTGATGCCAAACGGAATCAAGCCGTTAATCCATTCCACTGCTTCATCATAGCTTTGTAAAGGAGCCGTATCTCCGCCCCTGATCGTATCTGACATCCTCTTCACCTTCAGGTCATTTTATTGTGAGTGAAATTATCCCTTGAGTTCTTCAATACGTGCGATAACTTTAGCGCGCTTATCTGAGTAATCGGCTTGCTTGGCCTTTTCTTCCTCGATGACTTTAGCTGGTGCCTTCGCCACAAAGCCTTGGTTAGATAACTTTTTCTCCACGCGCTCCACTTCACTGTTCAAATGCTGAAGTTCTTTTTCCAGTCTGCTAATTTCCTGGGCAATATCAAGCAGTCCGGCCAGCGGCAGGTATAGCTCTGCGCCGCTAACTATAGATGTCATCGCTTTATCTGGAACGGTGAATTCTAATCCTGCGTCGAATTCAGACGTATTACAGAATCTACGTACATATTCCCCATTGCGGTTAATGGTATCGAGAACGGCTTGATCGCCGGGTTTTATGAGTAATTCAATTTTCTTACTCATCGGCACGTTGACTTCAGCGCGGATATTGCGTACAGCGCGAATTACGTCGATCAGCAAATTCATTTCAGCGACTGCATCCTTATCCTCAAAAGCCGGATCATAAACAGGCCAAGCGGCCAGTGTAATCGTTTCTCCCTCATGCGGGAGATGCTGCCATATTTCCTCAGAGATAAACGGCATGAACGGATGAATCATGCGCAGCGTCCGATCCAATACATATGCAAGTACGGATTGCGTTTTCTTTTTCGCCTCTGCATTGTCGCCATATAGGGAAAGCTTCGCAAACTCAATGTACCAGTCGCACAAATCATCCCAAATAAAGTTATACAGAAGGCGGCCTGTCTCGCCAAATTCATAAGCATCTATTAGACGCGTGATGTCGCGTGAAGTTTCGTTTAGACGATGCAGGATCCAACGATCAGCGGTGCTCAAGTCACCAGTAATATCTATATCTGCAGAAGTGACGCCTTCCAGATTCATCAGCGCAAAGCGTGACGCATTCCAGATTTTATTGGCAAAGTTACGGGCCTGCTCCACCCGCTCCCAGCGGAAACGAAGGTCTTGCCCAGGCGTGCTACTGGTGGAAATCATATAACGCATGGCATCGGTACCATATTGGTCAATCACGTCGAGCGGATCAACACCGTTGCCGAGGGATTTGGACATTTTTCTACCGTCCGCATCACGAACCAACCCGTGCATAAGTACGTCCTTGAACGGAATCTCTTCCGTAAACTCCAGCGCGGTAAAAATCATACGCGATACCCAGAAATAAATAATGTCATAGCCTGTAACCAAGACATTAGTCGGATAGTAGCGTTTGAGGTCCTCTGTCTGCTCAGGCCAGCCCAGTGTCGAAAACGGCCACAAAGCCGAGCTGAACCAAGTATCCAGCACATCCTCATCCTGTTTTAGCTTTCTGCCAGCGTACTCAGGCAAAGTTGTAGGGTCCTCCGCCGATACAATAACTTCTCCGGTTTCCTCATCGTACCATGCCGGAATACGGTGTCCCCACCATAATTGACGGGAAATACACCAGTCACGCACATTTTCAATCCAATGCAGATAAGTACGTTCAAAGCGATCCGGTACAAAGTTTACCCCGTTGCCAGCCTTCTGCACTTCAATCGCTTTAGCTGCCAGAGGCTTCATTTCCACAAACCATTGTGTGGACAGATAAGGTTCTACAACTACACCTGTACGCTCACTGTGGCCTACTTGGTGTACGTGCTCTTCAATA
>NZ_WUDQ01000231.1:0-5487 GCF_009827695.1 Paenibacillus sp. OT2-17
AAATAGAGAATTATATTTTGGGTTCATTCGTTCTCTCTCCTTCAGTTTAAATCAGATCAGATAATATAAGGCTGTTAAGCATGAAGCCGAATATGAATTGGATGCAGTTTTCCTTCCATAACGAACTTCCTTTGAACAGGTCGGCAAGGTCGTTACTCAGGCAAAGGATGATGCGATCAACAAGGTTCAGAGCGAGGCTTTGAACATGATGATCAAGGAGGGACGGGATGCCAAATACACATCTAATGCGGATGGTACGTTTTCAGTAACAAGCTCCAACCTGGAAGTGAAAGGTCCATTTGATGGTGACAAGGTCAAGGTATGGTTTCAGGGGATGTCGCTGGGCGAGTGGAGTATGGGCGATACCGTCAAGAAATATATCGAAGGTGCGAAAGGCTCGGCTGTAACACAGTCGCCACAGTCGCCGTAGAGACAGGAGGAACACAATGAAACCATCCTGGCTGGAGCCTATTCTTCATTGGAATGGCGTGACGGTGTTTTTGATTGTCATTGTACTGCTGTCGTTGATTCAGGGCTGGAGACGAGGAGCTTCCAGATCTGTAGGGGCGCTGTTCAGTCTTATTGTGGATGGCATACTGACTGTGGCGGGTATTTTGTGCTCGCTCGGATTAGCCATGTGGCTTTCACCGAAGGTACAACAATGGCTGGCGGCTTACATGGAACATTTGCCTCAGCGAGAACTAAGCGGGATTGAGCAATTTTATTATACGTTGGTGGCGGGGTTAGAGGGGTTTCCGCTGCTGCGGTTCGCCGTATTGTTTATGCTCAGTTATGCGATCGCCCAATTTGTACTACGTGCAATTTATGTGTTGATGGTAGGGGGCAAGTCAGATTCTTCTTTCCATGAGCATGAAAAAAAATCAGGCTTTTTCAGCAGGGTGGCAGGGGCTGGAATAGGCACTATTATTGGTGGAGCACGCGCTATCATGGTTATAGCCCTGCTATTCATCGGCGTAAGTCTGTATCCAGACAGCGGGTTTAGCAGCTACGTCCAAGCTTCACCGATTTATAAGCAGGGAGCGCAATCGGTCATTGAGCCGTTATCCGGTACACTGATTAAGGATAAATTGCCCGTATTTACGCAGGCCGTTACCAAGGAATTAAATGGTATCCTGCAGCGAAAATACGAAATGATTGACCGGGAAATTCCGAACGATATCGGTCAGGCTGCGGCCAAGATTACACAGGGGATGAGCGGTGATGAGCAAAAGGCCAGAGCGTTGTATGAATGGGTAGGTACCCGCATTAGCTATGATTTCAGTAAGGTAGAAGCCTATGAGCAGCGTGGTGACTGGCATGAACAGACCCCTAGAGATACGTTTGATACACGTAAGGGAGTCTGCATTGATTATGCCCGCCTGTATGCGATGATGGCTCGGTCGCAGGGACTACAGGTCAAGGTGGTGACAGGGCTTGGTTATAACGGACAGGGAGGATACGGTTCCCATGCATGGAATGAAGTGTATTTGAGCGCGCAGGATCAGTGGGTACCGTTAGACCCGACCTGGGCGCAAAGTGGGGACTGGTTTAATCCGCTTGGTTTTGCCCAAACACATATCAAGGATAAAGTGATTTAATAAGGAGTGGAAAAGGGCACATGAGAAAGATAGACAACGAGCAGGGAAAAGACAACGAGACGTCTGATCGAAAAAGATTCAGCTTTCGGATCAATCTGTTCTTTTTCAGCTCGTTCATTATATTTACGGTCATTATTGTCAGACTGGCGATACTTCAATTTGTAGATGGACCTCAGCTCAAACAGCAGGAGGCCAGTAATGTTACCAAAAACGTACCGCTTACACCGATTCGCGGAACAATTTATGATTCAACCGGGCAGAACAGACTGGCGTATTCTACACCTGTACAATCGCTGTATATCACGCTCTCCAAGAACTATAGTGACAGCGTGGAGAATTCGCGTAAACCTGATAAAAAGCTGTTGCCTGAGCTGGAAAACATGACACAAAAGCTGGCAAATCGGTTTGCTCAATATGGTAATAAAGATGAGCCGAAAATGACGGCAGAACAAATTATGGACGCTATGGACCGAAACTATCAACGGTTTAGCGGTTTTACGCCGCGTCTGATTAAAACCAATCTTAATAAAGATGAAGTCGCCTATTTTATGCAGCATAAAAGTGAGTTCCCCGGGTTAGATGTCGTAGAGGAAACGGTACGTCATTATGATCCCGATACGGTAGCTGTCCAAACGGTTGGCTACATTAAAAGCTATAAAAGTGCGCGTGAAACGTTAGATAAATATAAAAACATCCAAAAATCCATGTCAGCTGAAAATGATCCGGGCCTCATTTATATGGATAACGAATCTGTTGGCTTTGATGGACTGGAATTTCAATATCAGGAACAGTTACGAGGGAAAAACGGATATAAAACAGTTCCAATTGATCCACGGAATATGCCGGAAGGTGTAGATTCTGTTACTCCTCCGCAAAAAGGGAATAACATTTATTCCACCATTAATAAAGAGATTCAGGTCAAAACAGAAGAAGCCATTGCGGATCAATTGAGATGGCTCCATTCACACGCTGTATCTGGCAAGACTCATCCTTATGCCAAAACAGGCTTCGCAGTGGCTATGGAAGTGGACACAGGAAATGTGGTAGCGATGGCTAGCATGCCGGATTATGATGCGAATTACTGGCAGACTGGAAATATATCCAGTGATAATTATAAGAAAATACAAAATGTATACTTAAATGGTACTATTCGTTCGTTCGGATCGGGCCAATCGGGTCAACATCCAGAGTCAGTTGTTCTTCTGGGCTCCACCATTAAACCCCTTTCTGTGTTGATAGGTCTGGAGGAAAATCTATTCAGTACCTCATCCTACTATCAGGATACAGGAGCGGCTTATTTTGGGCGTAACAATTCGTCACGAGTTCGAAACTCTTCCGGTCATGTGTACGGGGGGTTAGACCCAGCTTCTGCCATACGGCATTCCTCCAATGCATTCATGGTTGATATGGTGGGCAAAAGATTGTACAACAAGTACATTAATAATGCCAAGGAAGATCAAGGTGTGAATGTATGGGACCGCTACATGAAGGAATTTGGACTAGGTGTGTCTACGGGTGTAGATTTACCTACGGAATATCCTGGTTTGAGAGAGTATGGACCTAAAAGTAAGGAATCGGCCTTGTCCAAATTAGCGTATGCTTCTTTTGGACAGCAGGGTAAGTATACAACGCTCCAGCTTGCACAATATACCACTGTACTGGCTACCAAGGGCAAACGGATGGAGCCGCATTTGGTCAGTCAGATTAAAGACACCAACGGCAATGTAGTACAAACGATTAAGCCGAAGGTGCTGAACGAAGTGAAATTCCCAGATGCATACTGGAATGAGGTCATACGCGGGATGGCAACAGATGTCAGCGCATTTAATGGTTTTCCTTATGACTTTGCTCGTAAAACGGGGACATCGCAGCAAAGCGTAGGCGGTAAACTGAAGGATAACGGGGTATTTATTGCCTTTGCGCCACGTCAGAATCCCAAACTTGCAGTAGCGGTTGTCATTCCTGAAGGAGGTTTCGGGGCTTTTAGTGCCGGACCTGTAGCACGCAAAATATTTGATGCCTACGATGAAGTATATGGTTTGGACGGGGTACCTAAGAAAAAGGTTGAAACAGCAACCGATTCTAACGCAATCAAACAGCCATAATCATTTTATACGATTTTATACGATGTCATTTCATGAAAGCTTTCCTTAGCCTTAGGGCTGAGGGAAGCTTTTTTATGCTTTTTCTACGTTTTCTTACAAAATTGTCATCTTGGAATTCATCGTTTATTGCTTTGGATATGGTAGGATCAGGAATATAAAACCCTAATGGAAGGAGTAATGACCAGCTAATATGGACAGAGGAAGTTTGGATAAAAAGTTTTCATTTAAAAAGAAAAATGTTGAAGAGAATGAAGAGTCACGAAAAAAACGGACGGTTTTACGAACCAACCTACTGTTTTTTAGTGCTTTTGTGCTGTTTGCCCTGATCATTACCAGACTAGCTGTATTGCAGTTTGTACAATCGGAGGAGCTGAAAGGCCAGCAGCAATCCGTAAATACGAAAAATGTCCCGTTAGCCCCGAGTCGCGGCACGATTTATGACTCCACAGGTACGGTTAAGCTGGCGTATTCGACTCCAGTACAGTCCTTGTATGTAACTTTATCTAAGGATTATAGCAAACGTACGGAGAAAGATCGCAAGCCGGGGGAAAAGCTGCTCCCTGAGCTCAATGCTTTTGCTGCCAAGCTTGCTGCCAAATTAAACGAACTGGGTCGTAACGAAGGAGAGCAGCTTAATGCAGAGGAAATAAAAAAGCGACTGGACCCGGACTATAATCAATATAGGGGATTTACCCCACGTTTGGTCAAATCCGACCTGAGTCGGGAGGAAATCGCTTATTTTCTGGAACATCGGACAGAGTTCCCTGGTGTAGAGGTTGTAGAAGAAAGTATACGCCATTATGACCCGGATCGGGTGGCGGTACAAACGATTGGATATATGTACAAGTTCAAAGGAGCTCGAACGAACCGGCCCAAATATAAAGAGCTCTATGAAGCTAATTCGGAGGTTCTAAGACCGACACAGGTGTATTCGGAAAGTGAAACGGTCGGATATGATGGCTTGGAGCTTCAGTACCAGGATGAGCTGAGAGGAAAAAACGGATATAAAACGGTAGAAGTCAATCCGCGCAGCATGCCGGAGGGCATTGAATCCATTACTCCTCCTGAAAAAGGACTTCATTTATATTCCACCATCAACAAGGAAATTCAGCAGAAAACCGAACAGGCCATTATGGATCAGCTTCGCTGGCTTCATACTCATGCCGTATCGGGGAAGCTTCATCAAGACGCAACCACTGGCTTCGCTGTAGCGATGGAGGTAGAGACCGGAAATATCGTGGCAATGGCCAGTATGCCGGATTATGACTCTAATGTATGGAAAAGTGGAAGTACCTCACCTTCGGTATATGACGAAATTCAGCATAAAATGGGAAATGGAACCATTAAATCCGTGCCTAGCGGAAAAGCGGGTCCACATCCAGAATCCTCGGTGCTTCTGGGTTCAACCATTAAACCGCTATCCGTGCTGATCGGGTTGAAGGAAAACCTGTTTTCTCCCGGACAAACTTATCTGGATACGGGAAGTGCGTACTACGGCAAAAATCGCTCCAGCCGGGTTGGGAATTCTAGCGGACATGTGTATGGTTCTTTGACACCTAGCAGGGCAATTGAGGTCTCGTCGAATACGTTTATGGTGGATATGATCGGCAAGCCGCTGTATGCCAAATACGGAAGTAATGCAGGGGTGCATCAGGGAATTGACGTATGGGACAAGTATATGAAGGAATTTGGATTAGGCGTTCCGACAGAAGTAGATCTGCCGGGCGAGTGGGCAGGCAGACTTGAGTATACGAGCAAGCATGAAAGTGCGCTGACACGTTTGG
>NZ_WUDQ01000232.1:0-5444 GCF_009827695.1 Paenibacillus sp. OT2-17
GCCGAATTGGACAGCCTGATCGCTTTCATTCACCAACACATACAGATCCATTTGTACCGATTTAAAAGACTGTGCAAAAATATACTCCGCCAACAGCGTAATTTCAGGGATTAATACGTTCATGGGGTCATCCGCTGTCGTCAAAATCGACAAATGGACACGCTCGAACGAAGAATACAACCGACCGTAATCTGCCAGATGTCCACTAGCCCGGCGCAACGCGGTGTTAAGCTCAATTAGTTGCGATTCATGTGTATAAAAAGCCTGGTGCAAGTCACGGCGTATCGTTTGGTGGCCACTTTCCTCCGGTACCGCTATCGTATGAACAATAGCATCCACCGAACGATCTACAGCCGCATGTTCTTCCTGCGAGCGGATCTGAATATACGTTACTCCCGTGCTGTTATCCCACTTGGTCCGGTTGATATCTGCAATGGTGTTCATCACTGGGTTCATGCGATCACCGATAAAAAGAAACACGGACGGGAAATGGATGCTACTGCGTCCATCCCCGCTTCCGATTAATTGGTCCTCTGCGGCTGCATAGTCAGCCGCATAACGTAACAGCTGCTCTCTCATACTTTACTTCAACTTTCTGCGGATGTCGTTTAATTTTCCAGCCATTTGAGCATAGAATGCATAAAGTTCCGCTCCGTTAGCCAGCTCCACCTTTTCATATTCCAATTGATTGCGGGCCTCTGTGTAAGTTGCAGCCAGTTCATCCAGCTTCGCCAGCAATGGTGTAATATCCTCAGATGAAGTCAATACAGCATCACGGCGATCCGCCTTGCGCATTAGAGCGGCAAATTTCTTTTCTTCCAAACCACGGAAGTTTGTAAACACTTCAAACTCCACATAATTACGGCTCTTCATGACATTGGCAAACGGCTCCCAAGCCTCTTCCTCTTCGTCGCGATCATAGACGTACAAAGCACCTTTTTTCGTAATCGTGTCCGTATAGAGTGCCTGAATGAACTGATCCAGCCATTTTTCTTCATCCTGATATTTGCCCAGCAAAGCTTCCAATTCAGCGGCTTTCGCTTCAATTAGTGTATATTTCGCCAGTTCTTCACGAACCACCTGTGTTAATTCTGGTGAACGGATCAGGTTTTCCTTCGCCATCTCTTCATTGATGCTGCCAAAGATGTCCTTGCTTCCGGCCTGCTCCAGCCCTTCAGCCAGCAGACGTTTCAACTCAGACCATGCTCTTTTTACTTCACCCAAATTCGGCTTGGATTCCTGCAAGCGCATATCGTAGCCTGCCAGCATCGCATTCAGATCTAGCGCATGTGAACGGATTACAGTGAAGCGGCTGCTCGTATTCTGATCGACATCCTTTTCCCGAATCACGCCAAGTGACTTGGCACGGTCAAAATCATTACGAATGCGGGCATTGTAAGCTTGCACACGCGAATTGACGTAAGTTTCGCCCCATGACTTTTCAGGAATCGGCGACGGCAGATTAGTCCAATTGTTCTGACCTGTTTGCACCAGATGACGGCCAATACCTTCGCGGTCAAGAATCGTTTTTTCATAGCTTTCTTCATACACTTTGAGCGGCGTATATACAAACAGAGGAACACCATTACGCGTATTGAGCCAAAAAATCCGGTTACGAACTTCACTCTCTTTAATCGTAAAGTGTGATTTGCCAATTGCATTATTTTGATAATTGCGAACGCCTTTCAGGATATTAGGCGACTGTACAGGTACTGAAACGAATCCCCATGATGGGAAGTACAAGTTGCCAGAGCTATTGCTCAGATGGAACACAGGTACAGCTTCCTCATCCAGTTTGCTCGCAATGTAGCGCTCCACAAATTTTTCAATGGCTTCATCTTGCCCGTATTTCATGACGAGGAAATCCTCCATGGAACGGGTAATGAGATCACCGAACTTATCAGTCAAGAAGTTGGAGATTGAGCTAATGATGTCCATATCCTGATCCTTCACCCATTGATCTGAATTTTCCAGCAATTCTTGGGCAAAATCACGAATCAAATCATCACCGTTGCGGTTGTCCAGCAGCTTGGTCACAACTTCAGAAATATCCGGTACACTTACCAGATTCCAATAGTACGTTTTATTACCTTTGTGATCGGACTGTTCCTCGCCGTTAATCAGCAGATCGCCATTCTTCTCGAAAATCGCGCTCAATGCGTTCAAAATTTCAGTAAATACATTATAAATGCGGCTATTTTCCTTGTTCAACAGGTCATACAGGTCTTCATAAAATTCAATGAGCTGCTCTGTACGTTCCACATCAGCCCGCAGCCAATATTCGTTAATTTTCGCTTCAATGTACGCATTTTTCTTTTTATCCTTGGACACAAACGCGCTCTTGGCATCGCCCAGCTTTTCGTTCGCCTGCTCACGCGCCCATTCAATGTCCGTTGGAATACGGTGCAGTGATTCACGCAACGTCTCAACATATGACAGCAGCATTTTCAGCAAGCTAAATCCTTTTTCAGTATAAATCATGCGGGATACATAAAACGGCCCTTGCTCAGGATGCAGAAACATCCGGCGGATTTGGTCCGTAAACTGTCCTGTAATTTCGCCAGGAAGCTGTTTCTTCGCTTTGATATACTCTTCACGGGCACGCGTCAGGAACGTTTGCTCCAGCTCGGTGTCCATATTGACAACTTGCATTTTAACAACATTGCTATAACTTAACCGTTCACTGTTTTCAAAGCCCGGAAGCGGCTCAGGTACACGGGATTCAAAGTTTTTGATCATGCTATCCAAATCCACGCCCAGCTTGCGGGCAAACTTCTCTACATCCTCTTGATTTGGCGATTGCTCAAACATTTTGGACATTTTTCCAAACATTCGATAGGCCAGATATGTCGTCATTTCCTCCATTGGCAGTACCGCCGAGGAAGCCCCGATAATATTGTAATCGTAGTTTGCCGGATAGGCCTTATTCATTTGTGCGATGTTGGTACGGATATTGCTGATATAGTCATGAATGGCAAACTCTTCACCTGACTGTTTTTCCTCACTCGCCATAAAGTTGGTGATGTTCTCGGCAGTGACATTCATGCAGTAATCATAAGCATTTTCCAACAGCTTGCCTTCCGTATTCGTGGCCGAAATGAGATGACACAGATTAAACGGCGGAAGCGGCGAGTTCACGGTCAAAATATTTCCGTACTGCTGTTTAAAGCGTTCACCACGGCTGTCTACATTCATCCAATAGTCCAGCTCTTTCAGTGCAGCATAGCCGTTCTTTTTAATATATTCACGTGTATGCTCGCTCAGGCTTTTGTTCGCTAAATTAATATCCGGTGTAAACAGATAACCTAATGTATTTACACGGTCTACACCTGCAGAGCCATAGTCACGCTCAATAATTCCTCGGACGATATATGAGATATCGAGGAAAGTACCGCTTCCTGTACCGCCGGACAAACCGGACAGCAGGAACACCATAAGCTTCTTGTTGGTGCCTTCAGACAAGGTTTTGATTTTTTTGTCAATGCTTTGTACGACCTGATTGATTTTGGTGAACAACAGCAATCGTCCTGCCTGACGTACCCCTGCCGCCCCATTCATACCATCGGTAATGCTCAGCTCTGGAGACAGCCAATCGGTAATGTACGGCTCAAGAATGCTGCGGTTTTGCAGCAATCCGCCGATTTCCGCATTGGATAGCAATACAAACTCATTGATGGGGTCCAAACCAATCCCCTTGTATTTTTTGTTGCGGTCTTGTTCATTCGTTTCAAAAGCGAGAAATTCCACATTGTCCGGTTTATCGCTCTTTTTCTTGGAGATCGGATCTGCTGGAAGCTTGAATCTGCGGTTAATTTGATATTTCAAGCGAAGAAGGGCATCAATTCCCGTGCCTCCGAGTCCGATAATTAAAATAGGATTATCAATAGTATCAACTCTGATCTTATCGCTTACGATCCCCCCGCCGAGTGATACGTCTAATTGTTGGATATGCTCTCTAACTACTGGTTTCATAGATATGACCTCCTAAGGGTTCGTTTAGCTGTTTACTGAAATAAATTCCAGTAAAATGGTTTTGTCCACACTGGCTAACGGGATGGTCAGACGATCACCGTTTTTGAGTTCAAGACCGTTGCCAGTGTCTACAGCCCGTCCGGATTTCTCAATCGTAATCTCGGGGGTACTGCGCACAATGATACGATCCTGATTGGCTGGTGTGAACACGACCTTGTCGGTTCCAGCAAATTCCGGTGCCAGTTGCAGCAACTGGTGCAGATTAAATTTGCCCCGGAAGGTGTTCAGCTTCTTGTATTGTGGATACGTTTTTTCGCCAGTGTTCTCATCCCGGATTTCCAGTACGATTTGACCGACAAAGCCACGGTTGGCCTTTTTGACAGCCTTCCAGATGAAATATGCGGCAACCAGCAGAATGAGCAGCCCCAGCCCTAAAAGAATGAGTGGCATTAGCTTGGACTTTTCAGCAGGTGTTGTTGGCTGCGTCGTGCCCGTATTCGTACCGCTCGTCGCCCCTGCTTTAGCACTGATGGTTACAGGCTGTGTTTCACGGTAGAAGCTCTTCTCCTCTGCTTTAACGGTTAGTTCGTAGTCATGCTCATCTGGAATCGTATAGCTACCGGTAAAAGAATCCCCTGCATTGGTTAACGGCACCTCATTCGTTGTACCGGAATCCAGATCCTTGACCTTCAGAACAGCATTCATATTTGCATACAATTCCTGATCCTGAAGCTGCTGGCTATTGCTCGTCAGGTAGGAACGAATTTGAACTGCATCGCCTTTTTTGTATGATTTGGCGGACGGTGCGTCCATTTTCAGCTCCAGATCGTAGTTAAACACCAGATTAATATCAATCTGATCCTGCTGGACTCCCTTGACTTGGAGCTTCCAGTCACCAGCCACAGGCTTGAGCAGTTTAATCAGCGAGTAGCTTTTGGACTTGGACAGCAGCACATCGCTCGAAGGAATCGGCTTGGTGTTGCCCGACGGGTCTATCAGTCTCGCATCCACCGGTTTCGAGGACATGATCGAAATGTTAGCCTCCAGCACACTATCGTTCGGTACGGTTACCGTTACATCCTGATAGTCGCCGTTTGCCGTAATGGACTGCAAAGGCACCACTTTCAACTTCAAATTGCTGGCGAAAATTTCACTTAAAATGTTCGGCAAGTCATCCGCTGAGCTTGTAATAAAGGACTTGCCGCCCGTTTGCTGCGCTATGTCGGCAAGCTTGTTTTTATTCAGCTTCCCATCTGCATTCAAGCCGATGGTGTAGATCGGAACGCCGCTATTTTTAGCCTCGGCTACAGCCTGTGCCATATCCTGATCGGATTGGCTTTCGGTTCTGCCTGTCGTCTTATTAAAATCGTTGTTACCGTCGGCCAACATGACGATCATAGGCGCATGTCCAGCTGTTTTACCATCTTGCAAAATGCGGATCGATTCCTTGACACCCACGGAGGTGTAAGTAT
>NZ_WUDQ01000233.1:0-5423 GCF_009827695.1 Paenibacillus sp. OT2-17
CTTCAATTGGAGGCGGGATTCCGGTAGGTATTGAAACATTTGCTAAGGATGAATTTAAGCTGACGGCTGAGGCGTTGGAGGCAAAAATTACACCTAAATCCAAGGTGCTGATTTTATGCTATCCGAGTAATCCAACTGGGGCTACGATGACTTATGAAGATTGGCTTCCGATTGCCGAAGTCGTGGAAAAGCATGATTTGATCGTCATTTCTGATGAAATTTATGCTGAATTGAATTATGGAGAGAAGCATGTTAGTTTTGCCGCTATGCCTGGTATGATGGATCGTACGATTCTCGTCAGTGGTTTCTCCAAAGCCTTCGCCATGACAGGCTGGCGTATTGGATATACATGCGGACATCCAGATCTGATTGCGGCTATGCTCAAAATCCATCAGTACACCGTAATGTGTGCGCCTTCTATGGGGCAAGTTGCGGCACTGGAAGGCTTGCGGAATGGTTTGGGTGAGAAAGATCGTATGGTAGAAGCCTATAATCAGCGTCGCCGTCTGATGGTTGAAGGGTTCCGGGAAATCGGCCTGGAGTGCCATGAGCCAAGAGGGGCTTTTTATGTTTTCCCTAGTATTCAAAGCACGGGACTTAGCTCAGATGAATTTGCACAGCGTCTATTGGCAGAGGCTAAAGTTGCGGCTGTACCGGGTAATGTGTTCGGTTTGGGAGGCGAAGGCTATCTTCGTTGCTCATACGCGACTTCTGTTGCTCAGCTGACGGAGGCACTGGATCGGATTGGTCATTTTGTAGAAAAAGTAAGAAAAGAAGGTTAAAATTATTTTTTTATGGGTAATTCATAAAAAATAGTCTTTTATTTCTAAATTTCTATGCTATAATTTGAATTCGAAAGCAGGAAGTTCAATTTTTCAATTGTAGGAGGAATGCTCATGTCATATGTTGGATATAATTCGTCTAGTTCAATAGGATACGACATTTCCCTAGAAGATGAAATTTTGTTCCTGCGCAATGAGATGATGCGGACGTTTCAGGAAGAGCAGTCCTTCACCTCTGATCTTGTCATCGAGATTAGTTGCAAGCTCGATTTGAAAATCAATGAATACATGAAAATGTATGGTACGGAATGCAAGGTTTAACCGTGTGAAGTCAGCCAAAGGTAAGAAGGAGGCCGTAGGGCCTTCTTTTTTTGCGTTCACAACTTATGATATATTAATGGCATGGAAGAGGGGGCGTACATATGAGAACAGGGCTAAAAAGGCTATCGCCATGGATTATCGGAATGTTGACACTTGTATTATTGGCTGGATGTGGGGGACGGGACAAGGACAGCTTCTCCATTTTTATTATGGATAAAGGGGATGCTTCAGTCATCCGTGAAGAGCTGGCACAAAAGCTTAAGGATAAGCTGGGCGAACAGGCTCCGACTATTGAGATTTCAGTCAGTCCGCTGTATAACCAGCAGAAGCTGGTTGTAGAATATGCGGCCGGGGAGCATGATCTGTTTCTTTTGCCGGAAGAGGACATGAAGCTGTATGGACAGAATGGTTCGAATCTGCCGTTAGATGATGCTTTTGACAAGAAGACGTACGCTCGGGGCGTGTTCGAGGGCGGCGTATTTAAGAAGAAGGGGCAGGAGGAAGAAGGAACAGATGTAAGCAAGGAAACTCATTTGTTCGGAATTCCGGTGGAGCAGATGAAGATGTTTAAGGAGCTAAAATATAACTCAAAAACATTATTTGCTACCGTTCCGCCTCGTACAAGCAATAAGGAAGAAGCCATCAAGGTGCTGAAAGCACTTACGGAATGATAAGGGGGATGGAGTAATATGGGTATATATACCAGAACAGGTGATGAAGGACAAACTTCTGTGATTGGAGGTCGAGTGTCCAAAGATGATGACCGTGTGGAGGCATACGGTACAATTGACGAGCTGAACAGCTTTGTAGGACAAGCGATCAGCTTTGCCGAAGGGGAAAAGTTTGCGGATATTCGGACTCAATTGGAGGAAATACAGCAGGAGCTGTTTGATTGTGGTTCGGATTTGGCGTTTGTTAAAATCAGTGAAAGCAAATATAAGGTGAAAGACGAGCTGGCAGAGCGCCTGGAAGGCTGGATTGATGCATGTCAGGAGGAAAATCCGAAGGTGGAGCGTTTTATTATACCGGGTGGTAGCACATTATCCTCAACGCTTCATGTTTGCCGTACGGTTTGCCGACGCGCGGAACGCCGTGCTGTTACACTAGGTAAACATACGGACATCAATCCGGCGGTACGTCGGTATTTGAACCGTCTTTCCGATTATTTCTTTGCCGTTGCTCGCACAGCGAATGTCCGTCAGGGTGTGCCCGATGTCGAATATGTGCGCAGCAAAAAAGTGTTCCGCAAATAAGGAGGCAACCGGGAATTTGTGATGAGCTTGTACTATGAACCTATCGTATATACGATCCCTCCTGAGGAGGAGGGCATGCTGTTGAAGACTATTTTACAAAAACGTATGAACATTTCTCGAAAGTTAATATCCAAACTCAAGCTGACCGAGCAAGGTATTATGCTGAACGGGACACGTGTGTACATCAGCGTAAAGGTGAAGTCCGGGGATCGAGTAGAAATTCGCATGGAGCGCGAGCGTTCTGATGATATTTTACCTGAACCCATTCCTTTTGAGATATTGTTTGAGGATGAACATTTGTTAGTGGTGAACAAGGCGGCGGGTATGATTGTCCATCCAACTCACGGTCATTACACTGGAACACTGGCTAATGGGGTTGTGCATTATTGGCAGACCAAGGGAGAACTGTTCCGGTTTCGTCCTGTTCATCGTCTTGATCAAGAGACGACGGGTGTGCTGGTAGTAGCCAAAAATCCGTATGTACACCAGCATATTTCTGAGCAGATGATTGCGGGAACGGTGGATAAGCGCTATACGGCTCTGGTGCATGGGCGCCCTGAGCTGCAGGAAGGTAAGGTTGACGGACCGATTGACCGCAACCCGGATAATCCGCATTTACGTATGGTGACCCCGGATGGTTATCCTGCCCTTACGCTGTATAAGCTGGAGGAAGTGTGGAACGGGGGAAGTCGCATCGGACTAAAGTTGGAATCTGGGCGTACGCACCAAATTCGAGTGCATATGACTTATATCGGTTGTCCGTTGATCGGAGATAAAATGTACCGGATTACACCCGATGATGCTGCGCAACGTGAACGATATGATCATCTTGATGCCAGGATGCCTCGACAAGCCTTGCATGCCTCAGAACTGTCCTTGGAGCATCCTGTAATCGGGGAGCGGCTGACGTTCTATGCTCCTCTACCTGAAGATATGGCTGAAATGCAGGAGCTATTAAGAGCGCAATATTTTTCAGAATAAAATATAAATAAGCTATCGAAACCAAATGGAGGTTAATCTAGCGATGAGCCAACTGAAAGTATATCAGTATTCTAAATGCAGTACCTGTCGTAATGCAGTGAAATGGCTGCAAAACAAGGGACATGAGACGGAACTTATTCCTATTTTTGAACAGCCGCCCGGCCCGGAGGAATTGGAAGATTTAATTCGAAAAAGCGGGCTGGAGCTGAAAAAGTTTTTTAATACAAGCGGTGAGGTGTACAAAGAGCTAAAGCTGAAAGATAAGCTTGGAGACATGAGTCGTGAAGAGCAAATTTCGCTTTTATCCTCGAATGGTAGATTAATCAAACGCCCGATTGTAACCGACGGGAACAAAGTAACGATAGGATTCAAAGAGGAAACATTTGAGGGCACATGGGAAGCTCAATAACGCCCAATTTACACTCACGATATGTTATACTGTGGGGGTTAAATATTATGATGAATGGGAGCAATACAATCTGTGACACAACGCAATGAACAATCCGTAATGCTGGTTGACGGCATGGCCCTGCTATTTCGCGCTTATTATGCAACCGCCGCAAACGGTTATATCCGTCGTACAAAAGCTGGGGTGCCAACGAACGCCATCTATGGTTTTATTCGATATTTTTGGGATGCAGTCCAAACGTTTAATCCTACACATGTCATTTGCTGCTGGGATATGGGCGGAACGACATTCCGTGGGGAACATTTTGCTGCGTATAAAGGAAACCGAGCCGACGCACCAGATGATTTGATTCCCCAATTTACATTGATTCGTGAAGTGACGGACAGCCTCGGCATTCCCAACATTGGAGCGGAAGGCTTTGAAGCCGATGATTGTATCGGTACGCTTGCACGCCATTATTCGCAAAATGAGGACATGGATGTAATGATTCTCTCAGGAGATCATGATTTACTTCAATTAGTGGATGAGCGGACACGGGTCATTATTATGAAAAAAGGGCACGGCAATTATATGGTATACACCCCGGAGACCCTGCTGACTGAAAAAGGGCTTAAGCCACGTCAAGTGGTAGACCTTAAAGGCCTGATGGGGGATGCAAGCGATAATTATCCAGGAGTACGAGGTATTGGTGAGAAAACGGCACTCAAGCTGGTTCAGGAATACGACTCTATTGAGGGCATTCTGGAGAATCTGGATCAATTAACACCCTCGGTCCGTAAAAAAATTGAGAGTGATTTGGATATGCTGCATCTTTCACGCAAACTTGCTGAAATTCACTGTGGTGTACCTGTAGCATGTGCTTTGGATAGCTGTCTGCTGACGCTGGATCACGTGCAAATTGTAGACAAGTTTGAGCAGCTTGAAATGAAAAGCTTGTGTACATTGATGGGTGTCGCAACCGGATCTTAATAAAGCTGTTAGGCTTGATACGGACAATTTAAGTAAAGTAAGTAATATAGGGATGCTGACGCTTGGTGCGTTAGTGTCCTTATTTATATTCCCATATGTCGACGGAGTTATATAGTCATGTGAAGGATTATATACAATTGCGATAAGGGGATTGACCTCAGGTACATTTCAGGTGAATATAGTGGAGAGAGAACCGGATTATCGAAAGGGGACAACAGCAACTATGACAGTATTGGGAGCAATTGAGGCAGGCGGTACCAAATTTGTATGTGGAATTGGCAACGAACGTGGAGAGGTACTGGAACGGGCGAGCTTTCCAACAACCACACCAGTAGAAACAATGGAGAATGTCATCGCATTTTTTGAAGGCAAGGGCATTGAAGCATTGGGCGTAGGCTCGTTCGGGCCGATTGATCCTATCGAAG
The DNA here is from genome assembly GCF_009827695.1 of Paenibacillus sp. OT2-17. Taxonomy (NCBI): domain Bacteria; kingdom Bacillati; phylum Bacillota; class Bacilli; order Caryophanales; family Paenibacillaceae; genus Paenibacillus; species Paenibacillus sp. OT2-17. The sequence goes on from NZ_WUDQ01000233.1 coordinate 5,141, forward strand.
GTAGTGATACATATGGCTATATTACAACAACGCCAAAGCCACATTGGGGAAATTACAATCTGATTGGCAAACTGAAAGAGCATTTTGATGTGCCTATGGGGTTTGACACGGATGTGAATGGAGCAGCACTTGGTGAGTCTATTTGGGGTGCCGCCAAAGGATTGGACAACTGTCTGTATATTACGATAGGTACAGGCATCGGGGCGGGTGCTTTGGTTGGTGGAAAGCTGATACATGGATTATCCCACCCGGAAATGGGGCATATTCTGGTACGTCGTCACCC
>NZ_WUDQ01000234.1:0-5418 GCF_009827695.1 Paenibacillus sp. OT2-17
ATGCAGGCCAAATTCGTCCAGGCTGTACGTTAACTTCATGGTAAAGGTGAAGGGTAAATAGCGGAACATGGGATGTCCTTCCCTTACATGCTGATTCATTACCACATAGCTACCTTGCTCCCCGGAACCGTAGTCCTCAACCTCCCACCGAACAGTGTGTAAAAAGCCGTGCAGATGGTTGTGGGTCGCCTCTTCATTTATCGGCAGCTCATATGTAACACCATTCCACAGGAATTTTCCATCCTCATACTGATTCGGAGGGAACAGGAAAGGAATTCCGTAAACGGACGGGCTTTGCTTAAAAGCCTCTATGCTCTCAGCATCTGGCTCACGCAGAAAAGAATATCCCGTTTCATTGTCACGAAAAGAAATCAGATTTGCGCCGTTTCCCGGCAGGGCAACCGCTTCATATCGTCCAAATTTAAGACGAATCGCCGGTATTCCATAATAAAGATCACCAATTGCAGCATGTTGTTGTGTCATCAAAAAATCCTCCTTGATGAAATGACGATGTTTAATGAAAGCGTTTAGCTTTTGGCTTGACTATACCATGCTGAGCAAAAAAATTCCACGTCCACACAAAAAACGATGCCCTGCAAGGCATCGTCCTTCACACATCACTACACATAACGTCCCTGTTTGGGTATAGCCATGTGTTCAAAATCTCCCGCCAGTCGCTCCAGCTGATCTGTCAGCTCAGCACCATGCATGTAATGACCATGTCCTGTAACTGCAATCTCAGGCTTTAACTTGGCCAGCATTTCCACCGAACGCTGCGCAGCTCGCCAATCTGTTGTAAAATACGCAGGAGGCCCATGTATTTCTTTTTCCTGTAAAATAACGGCCAGTGCCGATTCCTGTTTCACCGTAATAAAAGCATCACCGGCCACCATTAACCTTCTTCGCTCATGAAAAAGCGATACATGACCAGGCGTATGTCCTGGCGTATGCAGCCACTTCCAACCAGGGGCACCGGGGACACTGCCATCTTGGGGCAGGGATGTGATGCGATCATCGAGATCTATAGCATCATTGGGGTATAAGAAGGAAATGCCCGACATTAAACCTCTCCCTACACTAGGGTCAGGTTTTTGATAATCCTTCATTCCCGTCAAATAAGGTAATTCCAAAGGATGTGCATAAACAGGTGTACCCCAATGCTGTACCAACTCAATAACCGAACCTACATGATCAAAATGACCATGTGTAAGCACAATAGCGATTGGAGGGCCAGCGAACCGTTCCTCTGCCAGGCGTATAATCGAGTCTGTAAATCCTGTCATCCCCGTATCCACCAGCACCCAGGAGCGGCTTCCCGGCTCTCCAATAAAACACATATTTACAAACAGCGTCCGTAAGCTCAGGAGATCGGGAGCAGCCTCTTCATTTGCCGTCATTCCTTCGGTGAACAGATGATTTGCCAAAGCTTCACCCTCCTATTCACATGGAATTTCCTGTTAATATCGACCTTTAGGCTTCCCCCATGTCAGCAGATTATGCGGACACTGCTAAATATAATCCGCTTGTCACGAAAATAGACCATGTTTACATTACTCGGGTAATTTACTCCATGCCGTATCTAGCAAATAGTCGAACAAATCATCATTCTCTTCAATCCAGCTATCCATTTGCAGCATCTCTTCCTCCACCCGTGGCTCTCCCGCAAAATGGAGACTGTAATCCCATTCCTTTCCCCTTTTACTGTGGAATGTGATTTCATATACAGAACTCTGTCCGTCTACTCCAAATACCACTTGGCCCAGATAAGCACCATTCTCATCTCTTGTCATTTGTGCCTGTTGAATATGTACTTCTTTCACTTCCTGAGGTGAATTTTGCTCTGTCATTCATCTATCCGCCCTTTCATTTTCACTAAATAGTACCAAAACTGATTTGTGAACCTTTTCGTTACATTGTACAATATATAAGCTATATGTGGAATTTGCAAAAAAACTGTGCAAGTTACCCAAGCCTTGTTTAAGGCTTTTCGTGAAATGGAGGAAAGTTACATGTCAGATTTTCAACAAAAATTGCAAAAATATGCCGAGTTAGCCGTTCGGGTCGGCGCCAATGTACATCCTGGGCAGACACTCATCGTTCATGCGCCAATCTTGTCCGCCGAACTCGTGAGACTTATCGTCAAATCAGCGTATACTGCCGGAGCCAAGCTGGTTACAGTAAAATGGAGTGATGAGACCATTACTCGATTACAGTATGAACTAGCTCCTGATGAAACTTTTAATATTGCTCCCAAATGGTACGCAGCCGAAATGACTGAAGAGGTCGAAAATGGCGCAGCTGTACTGCATGTCATTGCAGAAAATCCGGATTTGCTTAAAGGGATTCCGTCCAGCCGAATTACTGCTGCCCAGCGCGTGCGTTCACATGAATTACGTCAATACCGCGAATATCAAATGGCCGACAAATTCAGTTGGTCTCTAATTGCTTATCCTTCAGCAGAATGGGCTGCCAAAGTATTCCCTGATCTGCCAGCTTCAGAGCAAATGGATAAACTGTGGGATGCCATTTTCAGCACCGTGCGTGTGGATCTGGATAACCCCGTGGAGGCGTGGAAAGAGCATTTGAAAACCCTTTCCAGCAAATCTGATATTTTAAATGCCAAACGCTATAAAAAGCTGCATTATCTGGCTCCAGGCACAGACCTCACCATCGAATTGGCAAAAGATCATCTGTGGGTAGCAGCCGAAAGCGTCAACCAACAGGGACATACTTTTGTAGCCAATATGCCTACTGAGGAAGTGTTTACAGCTCCGCTCAAAACGGGAGTGAACGGTAAGGTCAGCAGCACCAAGCCACTTAGCTACAGCGGAAATATCATCGACAACTTTTCATTGACTTTTGAAAATGGACGTATTGTCGATGTACAGGCAGAGACCGGTTTGGAAACTCTTCAGCATCTCGTAGAAATGGATGAAGGTTCACACTATCTGGGTGAGGTTGCTCTCGTACCTCATAAGTCACCTATCTCTGATAAAAATATTTTATTTTATAATACGTTGTTTGATGAAAATGCCTCTAACCATTTGGCCATCGGTAATGCCTATGCATTTAACCTTAAAGGCGGCAAGGATATGACTCAAGAGCAGTTGGCTGCCAACGGCCTGAATTCCAGCCTGACACACGTCGACTTTATGATCGGTTCAGGTGAAATGGACATCAACGGCGTTACCGAGGACGGTACTGAGGAACCTATCTTCCGTAAAGGAAATTGGGCGATCTAACACGGCAAAAAGGCTCTCACCGCTTCATGCGGGAGGGCCTTTTTGCTTCATCCTATAGGCTATGTTAGATCTATTTTACAACGTGTTAATCCAAGAATTCGCTGCAATTCCAAAAACAATTTGTATCACGCTGATGATGAAAAAGACAATAAGACAATTTACAACTCTTCGATTGGTGGTTTGATGCATGGATAAAGATGATTTCACATAAAACATACTGCCTAATATCCCCAAACACAGACCAAAGATGCCAGCAAATAGCCATCCTATAACTAAACTGACCACGACAAAAGCCCAACTCCAGCCGGGAACTTTACTCACAGGAACATAAGGTTGATTGGACCCAAGATACACACCGTCCACGGCTAAATCTGCATTGTTGCCAATGACAACAACATTTACAGCTTTTTCTTTCAATCTAATTGGAAAATCAATCAAGTTCAAAAATGCGTTCTGGCTTTTAACCTTCTGCTCGCTTCCATTTACAATAATTTTTCCGCCAGTTAAGCTACGCTTGTATTCAATACTATATTGAGTACCTTGATCTTCTACATTCCATTTTGCCATCGCTAAACCCCTCTCACATTTTAGGGGAGCCATAAATATACTCCCGGCATTTCCTGATTATGTACCATAAAAATCATAACATAAGCTGCAAGTTAAATAATGGGAAAAAGGCCGCTGATCAGCGACCTTTGATTCTACTTTATTTCGTATGGGGTTAGTTTCTATGTCCAATCTTAGCCTTGTAGGCAAGTGAATACTGGTCAGCCGCTAAAATCGCATCAAGCACATCATCCGCTGTGACAGCAAATGGTAGATTGTGAGCAGTTTCGCCTTCTTTGGTAGCAGCCTGGGCTACCCGGTACAAATCCTCTCGGGAAGCTTCCTGGAGCTTAATGTCTTCCAGCGTGACAGGCAGATCGAGTTTTAGATAAAAGTCAATATACCGCTCCACCTCGGACAAAGGTCTTTTTTCCAAGGCAAGCTGGACTAAGGTGCCAAAAGCTACCTTCTGACCATGTGTCAGGTGATGAATGTCTCCTTCCAGAACGGTAAAACCATTGTGAATCGCATGTGCGCCTGCCAAACCGCCGCTTTCAAAGCCCAAACCGCTTAGCAACGTATTGGCTTCCACTACCGCTTCAAGCGCAGGTGTGACGACTTTGCGTTTCACGGATTCGTAAGCCTGCAGTCCGTAATCGAAAAGAACTTCCTCACACTTGGACGCAATGGCTTCTGCCGCCAAGGTTGGCAAACCACCAGCCATTGTCGTTGCGCGAGCTTCAATGACCGCACGGGCTTCAATCCACGTCGCCATGGCATCTGCAATACCTGAGGAGAGAAACAAGGGCGGCGCTTGAGAAATGACTTTCGTGTCCACCAGGATCAGGCTCGGATTTTTACTGAAAAAGGTATACGTATCAAATGCACCCTCATCGGTGTACAAAACAGATAGTGCACTAGTAGGGGCATCTGTAGAAGCGGTTGTTGGAATAATCACAACCGAGGAACCGAGTAGTTCATTAACGGCTTTGGCAGTATCCAGCGTTTTACCACCACCTACACCAATGACAATGTCGACCTGGGCGCTTCGTCCCTGATCCGCAATACGGTTGACTTCATTGTTGGATGCTTCCCCTTGAAACTCAATTTTAACCGCCGCAATATCAGCCTGTTCCAGGCTTTTTACTACGCGGTCGGCTGCAATCTCCCAAACCAGCTTGTCTGCAATAACCAAGGCAGTATGACCAAATGGCTTAACATACTCACCTGTTTTATCAATCACATTTTTCCCTTGCACATATTTACCTGGACTAATAAATACTTTTTCGCTCATCGTTTAACTCTCCCTTCCAAGTTTGTACAATTTCTATTATATGGCTGAAAGGGCACACATCTCAATTTCGAAACCAAGATCTTCAATCATTTGATGATCAAATGTGACCTCTTGGCCTTCTGTCGTTAAATAATCTCCTACAAAAATTGAATTCGCTGCATACAGGCATAGCGGTTGTAACGAGCGCAAATTCAACTCTCGTCCACCTGCAACGCGTATTTCTTTGGATGGACAGATGAAGCGGAACAGTGCCAGCACCTTCAAAGCTTGGATAGGTGATATTCGCTTTGCTCCCTCCAACGGGGTTCCAGGGACTGGATTCAAGAAGTTAACCGG
>NZ_WUDQ01000235.1:0-5385 GCF_009827695.1 Paenibacillus sp. OT2-17
GCGGTCAAAGAGCGCATGGGCTTTCTGCCACGTCTACGCTAAAGCATATTGAGGCGAACGGATTAGGCCTTTTATAAGATTGGATTAGGAGCGGCGTTGTCGAGCTTTGACCACGAAACCCCAGCCGATATTGCCGACAGATAATAGCCCCAGTAGAATGGCAAGCCATGCGGAATAACTGATGGATATAGCGGCTGCGGTCAGCAGGACAATGGATGAAACGGCGAACCATAGGGATAAACCTTTACTCATTGGTAAAAACCTCCAGTGTTCGAATGTTGAATTTCAGGAATAAGTAGTTGTAAGCGAGCCATAATAATCTTGCAAGCTTGCAATGAACCTCACTCACAAAGAACTGAAAGGAGATTCAAATATGAGCAGACGTCGTTCAAACAACCTGCAAGTACCGCAGGCCAACGCCGCTTTACAACAATTAAAATATGAGGCAGCTCAAGAACTTGGCATCACCATCCCACAGGACGGTTACTTCGGTAATGTTGTTTCCCGCGAAACAGGTTCGCTTGGGGGATATATCACGAAAAAGCTGGTCCAACAAGCAGAACAATCCTTGTCGGGCAGCAGCCGTTTGCAGTAATACACATAAACACTCCATCTTGGAAGCTGTATTATGAGCAACTGTGATGAAGAAAATCCGGAGCGATCATGCTCCGGATTTTTTTACGCATGGCTTATGACCATTGTGAATCACGCAAGTCCGCTTCGTCAAGAGGGCGCTTTCATGAGATCTGGTTTTTTGCGGGAATGACCAAAAAAAGCAAGCTCCCAGATTAAGGGGAACTTGCTGTCTGTTGTTCATACGGCTTGTTGTTAGCTTGTAAGCAGGTTTTAATTCGTATGAAGGGAAAGGCGTTTTTGCATCTTTTCGTCACTGAGCCATCCAATATAGCTGTTGATCAGTCCGAACTGCTTATCCATCGCGACCACAGCCACGAATGGATATTGTCTCCGGTGTCGATACCTCACGTCTCCCCATCGCACAATGTAGCCCCATTCCAGTTCCTCCACCTCGGCAACGGCAAAGGAGGAAAAATAGCGAAATGCCTGCACATCGCGATAGGATTTGGAGGCTTCTACGGCAGGATGTGTGGATGGAATTGCATGTTTCGTCCAAAATAAGTGTTTGCCATTTAATCCGCCAATGTCATAACTTCCATTCTGATGAGCTTTTACCACATGCCACCGGTTCCATGATACGGTGGGAATGATATAATAGATGTCGCCCTCCTGACGCTCATTGTCCATATTACGTACCGCTTTTCTGGTTATAAAATGACTCCAGGTTCGCCAAATGTAATATAGGCCAATAATAACGTACAGCGTAATAAATAAGGGAGCGGGTGGAGTCAATCCGGTGATCCACAGCATAATCGCAGCAACATGGGTGCCAAAAATAAAGGGATCGAAAATATGGATGATATTCCAAGATATCCACTTGTTTGTAAACGGCCGGAATGCCTGTGTTCCGTACGTATTAAATAAATCTGTGAATACATGCAGGCAGACGGCAATCGTTACCCATAATGCTACATGACCTGGGGGCACATCTCTGAAGATCAGGCAAATCAGTCCTGTTATGGACAAGATCCATATCAACCAGAAGGGAATTGAATGCGACAGTCCACGGTGATTGCGAATGTAGGCTGCATTGTTTTTCAACCGAAGCAAAGTGTCAAAATCCGGAGCTTGTGACCCTACGACTGTAGCGAGCAGTATGACTGCGGCCAACTTTTGATCTCCGGCGACGACAGGATCAGTGTAGGCCAGCCCGGCCAATCCGATTCCCATGACAAAGTGTGTGGCTGTATCCATATCTGTCGCTCCTTTTGTATTGTTTCCTGTACTTATTACTACCCAAATTTACTGTAAACGATCAGCAGGGGCGATTTGCCATCGGAATTGTGAACGTTTTGTGCGTTTTCTGTCAAACTTTTTGGGGTAGGTATATGATAAAATTTATATCGGAGTTCAACTTACTCCCGAATTCATACATCTCTAAGGGGGAGTTACTCACAATGGATAATATAAGTTATAAGACTTCTTCGGATGCGGCTACCTATTCTGTAAAATCTAAACCACCCGGTAAAGCGGGCACTTGGAAAGATTTTATTACAGTTACCAAGCCAGGCATCCTTCGTACCAATCTGGTTGCAGCCTTTGGTGGTTTTTGGTTAGCGTCGCAATGGGATGTTGACTATATAAAGCTAATTCTTACACTATTAGGTACAATGCTGGTTATGGCGTCTTCTTGTGTTTTTAACAACTATTTTGACCGTGAGCTGGATTTGAAAATGGAGCGTACACGTAATCGCTCACTGCCAACAGGGCGTCTGACCCCTACAACGGTGTTGTCATACGCTATTATTTTGGGCGTTGTTGGGTTAGCTGTTCTATTCTCCTTCTCTGGTGTAACGGCAGGATTACTGGGATTACTTGGTATGTTCGTCTACGTCGGTATTTATACACTTTGGTTAAAACGTTCATCTACATGGAGTACATCCATCGGCGGTATTTCTGGCGCAATGCCTCCGGTGATTGGTTATGTGGCCGCTTCGGGTCGTATTGATATGGGCGCGTGGCTCTTATTCGCTCTCCTGTTCTTATGGCAGCCTCCTCACTTTTGGGCACTTGCTATTCGCAGAGTTGAGGAATATCGCGCAGCAGGATTTCCGTTGTTGCCAGTCGTAAAAGGTATCCATCGGACGAAGATTCAGATGATTCCTTATATTGTATTGCTGATTCCGGTACCCATCCTTATGTATGCTTATGGATATGCCGGTATGATTTTTATGATCGTGTCCGTGTTACTGTCCGTGCTGTGGGCATTCTATGCCTTTAAAGGTTTTACGATTAAGGAAGAAGAAACGGATTCCTGGGCGAAGAAAGTATTTTTCTTTTCCATTAACCATCTGACACTCAGTTTCTTGCTGATGATCGTCGATACGGTTCATAAGTTCTAATGTCATTTTAGAGGCATTTTATAGTGCACCATATAGCTGTCCAACAGGCATTGAAAGCGGCCTGAGGACAGCTTTTTGTTATTTTAAAGACTAAAGAACAGGTGGCGGGTATATAATGTATTCTTCCAACCCTGCTTTTTCCAATTGAGCGATCACATATTCGTCTGGAGTGCCTTCTACGCCGGCGTATCCTTTGCGGGTATACATATGGTAGGCATCCGGAAAAGAGTCTGCAAGTACACCCCTTATTTTTTTCCCTGAGCTGTCATTGTCCATAAATAAATATATTTCGTCGTGCTTGGCCCGCTTGTGGAGGGATTCCAGTTTTATAGAGTTGAGTGTACCGAAGGTGCATAAAATGTGAACCTCCGGGTCAAGTAATCGGCGAAGTTTGCTGCGGTCATTTTTCCCTTCAACAATCACGGTTATCGCCATTTAAGCTCACCCCTTGTCTGATACATATGCTCGAAATTCCCCGGGCAATGAAGAATATGTGTATAGTGTAGCTCCAAATAGGGTTCTCATGCAAAAAATAACAAAACAGCCTGCCAGAAGTGGCAGGCATGGGCACAAGGGGCAACAAGTTAGGGCAATTCAGACATTAAATCCAGCAAGTACGGAGAATGATGACGAGCAAAATATAAAGAACAAGAATGGTGCCAGTTGAAGTTCCAATAGGGCAAGGATGACAGTGGCTCACAGGCTGCACCTCCCTTTGTTAGTGAATGTTCAGTCAAAATATTCTATGTGGATAGGGGGATGGTGTACTGTGCATACGCCCTCTAGAACGGCATTTTGGGCTTTAAAGGTAGCATATTAGCAGACCACTGCCTCACCTAGCTAGGAATGATAAGGTCCTGAGGCAGACAGTGGCGGCGTCGGAGATAAGCGCTTAACGGGAACGAATAGCAGGCCAGCCATCAGAATCAGAAATGCGATAAAAAAAGGAGAAATGTGATCGGGTAGCTGACCTGCCAGTACAGGTCCGGCAAAGGAGCCGATAGATGTTGCAATAGACTGTAGTGCAAAGGTTTTGCCCAGTCGCGCACCTCCAATTCGTATGAAAAGAGAGGCCAGCGCTGGAAAAATGATGCCTTTGGCTGTTCCCAAAATAAAAAGTATGATGCCAATCGCCGCTTCGGGCGTGGTGGCGAGTGCGTAGAAACTTAGAGACATCAAAATAATGCCACAAAGTAGCCGCGCCATGGGTGAATATTTGTTCAGAAACAGCAGGCTGAGCGTACAAAGTGCTCCCAAACTGATGATGGAAAAGAGCAATCCGGTGGACATCATGGACGCAGAACCGTTATTTCGTAATGGGATTTCGTAAAATAAAATGCCTTGTGCACACGCCAAAACAAAAGGAAGGAGCAGGTAGCGCCAATTGAATGGTAAACGCGTCTTCTGTACCCCCGATAGTGGAGCAGGTGTCGCATGACCATCTGATAATTGGGCCTGTGGAGCGGGTGCTGTTTTGGGCAAGGTGAAATAAGCCATGAGTCCCGTGACTACGAGAATGATGCCAAGGGAACTAAACGTCTCACTAAAGCCGAAACTGGCTACGATAAATGCGCCGGCGGCTGGAGACAGGACAGAGGCCAATGTGTGAACGACACCATGTCCCGACATATATTTGCCCTGCGTAACTGGATGATCGGATAGCTGTGCCAACATGGCCAGACAGGCTGGAGATAAAAAGGCCAACACAAAACCGCTAATCGCCCGAAGAAAAAGTAATTCCCACGGTGTGTGGATGTACGATTGAATGATAAGAATAATGCCTGCGGCTGTTAGGCTGAACATAATATATCGGCGGCTGCCGTGTTTGTCGACCTTGGGACCGGCCATCAAATTACCAGGCAGGTGAGTTAGAGAGTAAATCCCCATCATCCAGCCGATAAAAGTAGGTGCTGCACCGAGGGAGATAGCGAATGGTGTCAAAATAGGATATTGTGCATGCAGATCGAAAAAAGCAATGAATAAAAAGAGATACAGCCAGAGGGCTGTTTTCATGGGATGACCCCCTTCCCTAATGTAAACTTTCATGTTGTACCACGTATTGGCCCTTCCTAAGTTGTACGCTGGAGTGGACGAACATAGACCACTTTGTATGGACAAGAATTGAATAACAAGGTATGTAAAAGAGCTAAGCTGACAGGGCATCACGTAATCATGTATAATTACAGAGACAATTTTGTGGTTTAAATGATGTAGTTGAAAACGGGAGTGTAGCGAAATGGATAAGGGCGTCTGGACAGAGTTTTTGGAACATAATTGGCAGATCGTTCAGGATAACTGGCTGTATATATTAATTGGGCTTGTCCTATTGTTAGTCATATTGAAGGTTGTAAGAACTCTCATAAAATGGCTGATTGTCATTGTCGTAATTGCAGGCTTGCTTATCTAC
>NZ_WUDQ01000236.1:0-5364 GCF_009827695.1 Paenibacillus sp. OT2-17
CCTCCACATATTCTAGATGCAGGAGCTTCAGAAGATATCAATGAAAGGTTGCTCCTGCTAATTAGGGAAGGTAAAAAGATTCAAGCCATAAAAGAGCTGAGAACCGCTAAGGATCTTTCCCTTAAGGATGCAAAGGATTATGTGGATCACTTGGAAAAACTCTAAAGAAAGGAAGAAATAAGATGAGTGCCAGCAAAACAAACGCCATGCGCATATTGGACGGGCAACATATACAATACAATATTTTGAGTTATGATCATCAAGACGGAAAAATAGACGGGATGAATGTGGCTGAGAAAATCGAGAGAGCCCCGGAAATGGTTTTCAAAACTTTGGTTGCACATGGCAAACAAAATCTGTTTGTTTTTGTAATTCCTGTACATAAAGAGCTTGATCTCAAAAAAGCAGCCAAATCCGCGGGAGAGAAAAAAATTGAAATGCTTCCAGTTAAGGATTTGCAAAAGTATACGGGATATATTCGCGGTGGCTGTTCCCCCATAGGAATGAAAAAGCTCTATCCTACTTTTATCGACCAGCCTGCATTGGAACTGGAAGCCATCGTTGTGAGCGGTGGGAAAATTGGGACCCAACTGGAGTTGAATCCACACGATTTAGCTCAAATCATTCAGGCACAGTTTACAGATCTGACGCATTCAGCATAAAACTTACCACATGATCATAAAATCTTTATGCGTATTTTCTCTTATCCCATACTTCATCAAGCTTCAACCTGGAGAGGAAGAACTAATGATGCATAATGATTGCCCGAAAAATGCAAGAATCCCCCAACCCATCAGAAGTGATGGTGCTGGGGGTATCGACAAGGGTCCACGTGATGTGATGAGGGATCTACAGAATCCTGATATGCTGGTTCCCCCCGTAACGGACAATGGTCTCATTCCGAATATGAGATTTTCTTTTTCTGATGCTCATATGCAGCTTAATCATGGTGGGTGGTCAAGAGAAGTAACAGTAAGGGAATTACCTATTGCTACAACCCTTGCCGGGGTGAATATGAGTTTAACACCGGGTGGTGTACGTGAGCTTCACTGGCATCAGCAGGCGGAATGGTCATATATGCTGTTGGGAAGTGCTCGCATTACGGCAGTTGACCAAAATGGACGTAATTTTATTGCTGATGTGGGTCCCGGGGATCTCTGGTATTTTCCTCCTGGCATTCCGCACTCTATACAGGGGCTTGAGGATGGGTGCGAATTTTTGCTGGTTTTTGATGATGGCAGTTTCTCCGATCTGAACACCCTATCCATCTCGGATTGGTTCGCACATACTCCCAAAGACGTACTTTCTGCAAATTTTGGTGTACCAGAAGCTGATTTTGCAGCGATTCCTCAAGATCAAGTATACATCTATCAGGATTCCGTTCCCGGTTCAATCCAAAGCCAAGCTGTTCCCTCTCCTTACGGGACATTGCCCCACTCCTTCAAGCATGAATTACTAGCCCAGCCCCCAATCAAAACGCCGGGCGGAAGCGTACGAATCGTTGACTCCTCCAATTTTCCGATTTCCAAAACCATTGCAGCCGCCCTTGTTGAGATTGAGCCCGGAGCCATGCGAGAAATGCACTGGCACCCCAATAATGACGAATGGCAATACTATCTTACAGGGCAAGGACGGATGACTGTCTTTGGTGGTAATGGCGCGGCCCGCACATTTGATTTTAGAGCCGGAGATGTCGGATATGTGCCTTTTGCTTATGGTCATTATATTCAAAATACTGGCTCTAGCTCACTATGGTTTCTTGAAATGTTTAAGAGTGACCGTTTTGCGGATGTTTCACTAAATCAATGGATGGCTCTTACCCCCACAGAACTGATTCAGAGTAATTTACATGTAGGTACTGATGTGATCTCTAATTTACGAAAGGTAAAATGGCCCGTCGTCAAATATCCTGGTTATTCTTATGACCCTAAAAAGAAATAACCGGGAACGGTATCACGCTCGCCACTAGATCAGTGAACCTTCTTTTTGAATATGACGGGTTGATTCAATTGCCCCCTTCATTATTACTTCCATTTTCACGTATCCTTCTATCCAATCCCGCCAACATATCTGCATACTCTTCAGGCATTCCAGCGTGAACCATTCCCACTTCCAACTCTTCATCAGACAACGAGATATGCTGAATCGGTTGGCCTGTTACTTTCCCGATAATCTCAGCCACTCCGCCAAAGATTAGCGACTGAGGTCCGGCGATGACTATACAAAAAAAACACCGTATCGGAATACGGTGTTTTTATAAACTAATTAACAAAGACTATTCCTCAGAGTCTACATTGTGGTAAACCTGCTGAACATCCTCCAAATCTTCTAATGCATCAATCAATTTATCGAATTGAACCTGTGCATCTTCTGGAAGAGAAATATCATTTTGGGCAAGCATAGTGAGCTCCGCAACGGTAAACTCAGTCACTCCTGCTTGTTTGAAAGCTTCCTGCACAGCATGGAATTGATCGGGCTCTGCATAGACGATGACGGCTTCATCTTCTTCAATGATGTCACGTACCTCTACATCTGCCTCCATCAGCAGCTCCAGCACTTCATCTGCGGTTTTACCCACCAGACCAATAACTGCTGTTGAATCAAACATGTAGGCTACAGATCCGCTCACGCCTAAGCTACCGCCATTTTTAGTAAAAGCAGAACGCACATCTGATGCTGTACGGTTAACGTTATTGGTCAGTGCATCTACAATGACCATGGAACCGTTCGGTCCAAAACCTTCATAACGAAGCTCTACGTAGTTTTCATCGCCAGCACCTTTTGCTTTTTCAATAGCACGGTCAATGATCGCTTTGGGTACATTGTACGTTTTTGCACGTTCTAAAACGACTCTTAATACCCGATTGGATTCAGGATCAGGTTCGCCCTGTTTGGCTGCCACATAAATTTCCACGCCAAATTTAGCATATATACGACTCGTATTAGCATCCTTGGATGCCTTCTTTTCTTTAATGTTATTCCACTTACGTCCCATAATATCCCGCTCTCTTCCTGTATGAATATACACAACGAACTTCATTATATCCTTGTATATTATATCTCCTAAAGGACATACGAACAAGTTCAAACAACTCCGTTATGGAAAAATAAACAATTCTACCTAATTAGGGATGCTTGGAAATGTGAACTTTCAATTCTCCTCATCTATGGACAATCCCCCTATCAATCTCTAAGATGAGGAGGAAGTCTGACTTGAAGGAGATCATTCACTTGGATGTCTTGTACAAAAAGTTGAGCCATAATCATGAAATCACAGTATACGAAACCACTGAGCTGTATGGTGAAAAGGGATTATTTCGAGTAATGCAGTTTTCAAATACAGCCGTCCAAGGCGCGGTGGACTTGAATCATCCGCAACGCATTGTGTTCGAATATCCGAGAGCAATCATCCATCTCATGGAGCTGAACGATCCGTCATTTGAAGATGTATTTGTTATTGGGCACGGTATAGGTACAATAGCGGGTCATTTTACAGATAAACGCTTTAAGATTGCCGAGCTGGATGCACAAGTCGTAGAGTTCAGCCGAACATTCTTTGGATACGATCAGGATAATGTGACTGTTGGCGATGGACGACGCATTCTGGAGAAGGAAGCGCCGGATGCTTATGACTATATTATTTTGGACGCCTTCACGGAGCAGGGTACACCCTTGCATTTAATATCCTGGGAATTTTTCAAGATGACCAAAGAAAAGCTGGATTCCGAAGGCTCCCTGATCATGAATTTAATGGGCAAAAGTGAACACGACCACCTGATCAATGCCATTCACACAACGTTGCGTGAAGAATTCGCCTATGTCACAACTTTCTCGCTCCCCTCGGAAGGCGCTGCCGACATTCAAAATATCATTATGATTGGTCGGGACAAGCCCATCCGGTTTCAGGCACGTCAGATGGCGGACTTTCATGAGATTACACTTGGAGAAGGTCATATTCTACGGGATACAGATGCTTAGTGTAGTTCCAATATTCGTCTCTCTACATCTTCGATATGAATCGTCTCTTTGTTGCAGCTTTTTCGTTCCATTAACTCTACTTTCCCGTGTTCGGCATCTTTACCAACGACGATGCGCACGGGAATACCTACTAAATCGGAGTCTTTGAATTTAACCCCGGGCCGTTCCTCCCGATCATCCAGCAGCACCTCCACACCACGATCCTGCAGCTGGTTATATAATTTCTCGGCTATTTGCATCTGAAGCGTGTCTTTCACAGAAATCGGAATAATTTGAACTTGAAATGGGGCCAGCGCATAAGGCCATATCATTCCGTTCTGATCGTGATTTTGCTCTACAATGGCGGAAAGGATCCGGGATACGCCAATGCCATAGCAGCCCATAATCATCGCTTGCTCAGTTCCGGAAGCATCCAGAAAAGTCGCACCCAGCTTCTCACTATATTTGGTGCCTAGTTTAAATACGTGTCCGATCTCAATCCCACGATGAGGTTTCAATTCCCCTTCGTCACATCGAGGACATCTATCCCCTTCTATGACATTCCGCAAGTCAGCCACATGCCGAAGATCTATATCGCGCCTTGGATTCACATGTCGATAATGATAATCCAGCTCGTTGGCGCCTGCGATACCGCTGGACATTTGGACAACGGCGTAATCTACCCACACAGGGATCGTCAATCCGCATGGGCCTATGAACCCCGAGGGGGTTCCAGTCGCCTTTGATACGGTGTCTGCACTTGCTATTTCGAATTTTTCACTACCTAAAATATGTTTAACTTTCACTTCGTTGACCTCATGATCACCCCTGACAACTATAGCAACAGGTTGATCGTCAGCCATATAAATCAGTGTTTTGATGATTTCTTCAGGTTCTATGTGAAGCGATTCAACCAGTTGATCTATTGTGCGCAGACCTGGAGTATGGAATTTTTCCATTTTAGCTGTACCGAAAGAAGGATGGCTGACATGTTCATTTTCATCTGAGACTGGGGCTATTTCTATTTCCCCCGTCGACCGCGCCACGGCTTTTTCAAGATTAGCTGCATATTCACAGCAGGTACATGCTACAATTGTGTCCTCTCCAATATCAGCTAGAGCCATAAATTCATGGGTTTCACCTTCGCCACCAATTGCACCCGCATCTGCTTCTACAGCACGAAAATTTAGACCACAGCGGGTGAAAATACGATGATATGCCTGGAACATGATCCAATAGGTATGATCTAGTCCTTCCCAATGTGCATCAAACGAATAGGCATCCTTCATTAAGAATTCTCTGCTGCGAAGCAGGCCAAATCGAGGACGTCGTTCATCCCGAAATTTGGTTTGAATTTGATACAGGGTTACAGGCAATTTGCGATAAGAATTCACTTCATTTCGTATT
>NZ_WUDQ01000237.1:0-5363 GCF_009827695.1 Paenibacillus sp. OT2-17
CTCAATGCGATGGTAAATAGATTGCATAGAAGTTCCTTCCTCCCTAGCAGGCTCTCAAATAACGATATCATGTTCTCTGTTCCCATTTCAAAGATCACGTATGCTAAAATTACCGAATTATGTATGTTGGTTTCCATTATACCACAACACGCAACAAAAACCGCCTGTTTTCCGAAGAAAGGGCGGTCTTTAAGCCAGTTCACTTACGCCAATCACGTAGCAGAGTTGTCGATTTTAAGTAAGATATGCTTCAATTCATTCAAAGTTTCACTCAGATGCAATAAATCTTCTTCTGGCAAATACACCAGTCTTTCTTGAATTTTATTGGAGAAGGTATGAAATACCTGTTCACAAAAAGCATCGCCTTCCTGTGTAATCGCCACATTCACGACTCTGCGATCCGAATCACACGATTGGCGGTCAGCCAACCCATGCTCCACCAGTTTGTCCAGAAGAGGAGTCATGTTCGGACGTGAGACATTGAGCTGTTTGGATAAATCAGATACCGTAGACAAGCGCACCTCACGCAGAAGCAGTAATACCTGAAAGTTATTAGGCGACAAGTGTAATGGTAAATCGAGCGGACCGTAGGTGAAAAATTTCTTCTTCACAATCGGAAACAAGCCCAAAATATTTTCTGATATATTTCCTAACAGTTGAGTGTCCATATTTTTCACCGTCACTTCATAAGTTTATACTTATCATTCTATAACATTATGGCATTATATTATACTATGGAATCATTATTTCATCATAATCATTACTTTATTACATCACTACACAAATAAAAAAAGCCTCTACCGCGAGAGACTTTTCCGTTTATTCCATTGATGCGGTCGAGAGGACTCGAACCTCCACGAGCGTACGCTCACTACCCCCTCAAGATAGCGTGTCTGCCATTCCACCACGACCGCATAACAAAATATAAATGGTGAGCCATGAAGGACTCGAACCTTCGACACCCTGATTAAAAGTCAGGTGCTCTACCAACTGAGCTAATGGCTCATGCTGTTCATCCAAGCTGTCCGCCATTAGACCAGACCTCAGGAATTTCCCTTAAGCATGCAACATGTAGTCTATAAAGACAACAATGACCCGTAGGGGATTCGAACCCCTGTTACCTCCGTGAAAGGGAGGTGTCTTAACCCCTTGACCAACGGGCCTTATTATTATGCGCCAACTTGGCGACAAGAAAGAGTATATCAAATAGAATAACGAATGGCAATACTTATTTCTAAAATTTTTAAAAAGCAGTTTTTATAAGCACAAAATTCGCATTTACTTACAATACCTTATCTAAAATCACTAAAATCCTGAAAACAGCGATAAATGATTGCAATATCACTTGTATTTACTTATAATCACTTACGAGATACCGAAATAATTATATATCAGAGGAGCTTTTTATGTATCAGGAAGAACGAATGTTAAAAATCGTTGATTACTTACAGCTTCATAAGCGTATTTCGGTGGATGATATTTGTGGATTTTTTAATGTTTCACGAGATACGGCCCGTCGAGACCTCGTAAAACTTGAAGAGCATCAAAAAATTATTCGCACCCGCGGCGGCGCTCTTCTCCCTACACTGCATCACGATCCAATTGGAAATTATAACGAAAGACTACTTACTGTATCCGAGGAGAAACAAGTGATCGGACAGCTGGCTGCCAGCATGGTACGAGATAAGGATCGTATTATATTGGATTCCTCTACCACCGTACAGGCGTGTGCAGAAAGACTGAATGTGCAGGAATGCTCGGTCATCACCAATTCAATCAATCAGGCTGACATACTATCTAGAAAAGACGGTGTCTCCATTCATCTGCTGGGAGGTCGCCTGCAAAAAGAACACCGATATGTATATGGCTCCTCCGTGATCGCCACTTTGTCTCACTATTTTGTAGACAAAGCCTTTATCGGGATTGGTGGTATATCTGCCCACGGACTAAGCCTGATTCATGAAGAAGACGGCATGCTGAAGCATCAAATGATGAAACAGGCAGATCAGGTGATCGTCCTTGCAGACCATTCGAAATTCGGAATCAATTTTCCATATCGTTTTGCCGATCTGTCTGAAGTTAATATCGTGATCACCGACAGATTGCCAGAACCAGCGATGCTGGAAATTTTGCAACATTATGATGTGGAAGTTGTTGCACCCTCATAAAATACGAAACCGATTAGCTAGAACTCAAGACTTATCACAGAGATATCGAAAGACAGGAGCTGGGGAGAAATGAAACTGTTTGCGATTGATATGGATGGAACACTGCTGAACGAGGAAGGAAAAATAAGCAAAGTGAACGCGGAGGCTATACGCCAAGCACAGCAGCAAGGCGTTCAGGTGACAATTGCCACTGGTAGAGCCGCTTATGACGCCTGGACAAAGCTAGAGGAAGCAGAGCTTGTAACTCCCGTCATTGGAGCAAACGGCGCAACCGTACACGATGTGCATCGTCGTCAGTTAACCTCTACTCCTATGGGCCGCAGTGAAACGTTTGAAGTGCTGAGCTGGCTGCATGACAACGACTTTTACTATGAGGTCATGACAGACCGCGCTATTTATTCTCCACAAAACGGACACCAGCTGCTTGCTGTTGAAATGGACCGCTTGCTGAGCTCCAACCCGGATATTTCGCTGGATACTTTATTACATGCAGCTGAAAAACAATATGAACAGACCGGACATACCCGCATCGCTTCATATGAGGACATTCCACCGGATGTAGAGATTTATAACGTGCTCTGTTTCTCCTTTGATCAAGCCAAATTGGATCGGGGCCGTGAGCGTTACCGAGGTTTTCAGGGCCTGAACATGGTCATCTCTTCAGACCGTAACTTTGAAGTCGAGCATAGGGATGCGTCTAAAGGTAATGCATTGCGTTATCTGGCGAATCATCTGAGCATTCCCATGCAGGAAGCCGTAGCGATTGGGGACAGCTACAACGATATTTCCATGCTGACGATGGCAGGAACAGGCATTGCCATGGGCAATGCAAAAGACGACATCAAGGCCGTCTGCTCCGAAGTGACTCTGACTAATGCAGAAGATGGCGTCGCTCATGCTCTGTTGAACATACTCAAGACAGTCGAGGCTGACAGCGTGAAATAGAAGTTATTGGCTGCGTACAAGACAGGCTAACGTCGCTTCATGCTGTACGCAGCACGTCCACCTCTCCATTTAAACGATTTCAGTCCACCGTTATTCTCAAAGCAGATATAGATGAAAAGGACGCTCGCAAGCATCATTACAATGCATACGAGCGTCCTTTTTCTGCTTAAAATACCAACGGAGAGAGAGGGATTCGAACCCTCGCACCGCTTTCGCAGCCTAACCCCTTAGCAGAGGGTCCCCTTATAGCCACTTGGGTACCTCTCCATGGCTCCCCGAACAGGACTCGAACCTGTGACAACTCGATTAACAGTCGAGTGCTCTACCAACTGAGCTATCAGGGAACATTACTGTAAATTATCATACAGTATGGTTAATTTACCATGATTCAGGGGGTGCCGTCAAGTGCCAACAGGCGAAGCTTACCTCCACACTTCCCACAGCGATACCGCTGAGGATTCATCTTACGCTTGCGCATATACTCCTGTTTACAGGAAACGCATACTAGCTTGTAACGATAAGGCTGAGGCTTACGTTCCGTTCTTCCTGGCAGAGTCTGACAATGCCTGCTCCCTCCTACACGGGCAAGCCATGCTTTGAAGTCAGCATCTCGATGCTGATAGCCCATCCCTCGCAAATGTAAATGATAATGGCACAGCTCATGCTTAATAATTTTCTCCACCTCAGAACGTCCGTAAGCTGCGAGTTGATGTGGATTAATTTCAATATGATGACTTTTCATAAAATACCTACCGCCTGTGGAAGACAGACGCGCATTAAAGGTGGCTTGATGTCGAAACGGCACGCCGAAGCTCTCCAGCGAAATGCGCTCTACCCATTCTTGAAGCTCTTCATTACTCATAGAACGGTTCATAGAATGGTTCATTGAATTGCTCAGGGACTTAGACTCCATCCTTCCGGTCTCTCCTCCTTTGCTCCTTACTGACAAGCATATTATAAAATAACGGCCGAAGTCTAACCCCCAATTCATAAGCACACTTTAGGTACCCACCCCATATGCTAAACATACAGAAGTAACGCAGAGGAGGAGATCGGCTTGCCTCAATGGCTCAGCAACCAGCTCATGCGGGCCTTTTACAAAAAGGACCGGCGCCAAATTAAACTGTTGAACGATTGTTGGTTTTTTTATCATAAAGCACCTGGCGTGGAGTTCGATGCCAACAACGGGTAGAAGCTAAGGCATCCAAAAATGAAAGCCGGAATCTCCGATGCAGTTCGGAGATTCCGGCTTTTGTTATACCTTCACAAGAAGGTTGTACAGCTTTATTTAAAGTATTATGCCTGCGATTGCGCCTCTGCAGGAGGTTTCATCGTCAGACCAACCCTGCCTTTTTTCAAATCAACATTTAACACCCACACCGTCACGTTATCACCGACAGATACGACATCCATCGGATGCTTTACGAAGCCACTGCGCAGCTGTGAAATATGAACCAACCCGTCACTTTTAATACCGATATCGACAAATGCGCCGAAATCAATGACATTGCGGACGGTTCCCTGAAGCTCCATACCTGGTGAGAGATCCTCGATCTTCAGCACATCCTTGCGGAATACAGGCAACGGCAGCTCGTCACGCGGGTCACGGCCCGGACGCTGGAGACTGTCCAGAATATCCTTCAGTGTTGGCACGCCGACTTCAAGCTTTGCAGCCAATTCGTCAATGTTGGACACGCTCAGTGCTTCCATTGCAGTCTTAGTACCCAGATCGTGGGCGCTGATGTCCAGTTCCGCTAACAGGCGGTCTACGACAGCATACGATTCAGGGTGAATCGGTGTACGGTCCAGTGGATTTTCTCCACCCGGTATACGGATAAAGCCTACAGATTGCTCGTAGGTTTTTGCACCAAGGCGCGGCACCTTCTGCAACTGACGACGGCTGCTGAATTTACCGTTTTCCTCACGGTACTTAACGATGTTTTTGGCAATCGTCGCATTGATCCCCGCTACATAGGATAACAGCGCAGAGGAAGCCGTGTTCACATCCACACCGACATGGTTAACGGCTGATTCGACAACATCCTTTAAGCTTTCATCCAGATGTTTCTGCGACACATCATGCTGGTATTGGCCTACACCAATAGCCTTCGGCTCAATCTTGACCAGCTCAGCCAGCGGGTCCTGCACACGACGTGCGATGGAAGCCGCACTGCGCTCAGCCACGTCCAAATCGGGAAATTCCTCCTGTGCCAGCTTGGAGGCAGAGTATACGCTCGCGCCCGCCTCATT